>CAIVDK010000389.1 GCA_903904655.1 uncultured delta proteobacterium
AGCAAGAGCGAGTGTCTGCTCCTCAGGAATGCCGACACGCATGTAGAGGTAAGGTGGCGCACCATTGCTCAGGGAAAACCGTTTATACGCAAAAAAGCGTTTGATGCCATCGATCCCGACGGAGGTAAAAACCCCTTGTTGAGGACCTGCCGATAATTGCCTCACTATTTCGGGCAAATCCGCTTGTCCTAAATAATCTCCCTGATAGGGATGTCGGTAGAGACGGATATAGTTGCGGTCAAGCAGGTTTAGTGTAGAACCTTGCGGGAATCGTGTCATGGTCGCAAAATTCTTGTTATACTTATCGAGATCGAGGCTGAGGCCAACCACCCCAGTCACCCGGCCGCTGGAATTCATTACCGGGTATGCAAAAGGCAGCACTGCGCGTCGGGAGACAGTCCCGATAACGTACTCTCCTACGGAAAACGCTTTTGACTGTACTGCCTCCTGAAAGTATTTCCTCTCTTTTATGCTGATAGCACCTGAAGGCAGAGCGTTGGTAAAGATCATTCCTTCACGATCTGCCGCGAATATGTTGGCATACTGGCTGTTTTCCTTGAGCAGTTCTTTGAAGAGCTTGTTACATGCGGTAGCGTCCTGATTCCGTATGGCAGGGAATTTGGCAAGGGTCATGAGAAGTCTGCGCGTGACTTCCATGACACTTTCATGGTCATTCGCCAAACCTTGCAACATTATCATGGCATCAGTATTTGCCGTATCTATATCATGGCGTTGACGCTCATAATTTGAATAAATAATAATTCCGAGGGCCGGAAGCATGGCTGTAAATACCAGGATAAGCAACTGGATTCGAATGGACTTCATGATTAAAAAATTACTCCTCAGCGTCTCTTGAGAAACTTAATCTTGATGAGTTGTCCGTTTTTGTTTCAGCCACTCAATTCTTTAAATCGTATTTCTTGAGCTTGTATCGCAGCATTCTCTCCGACATTCCCAGAATTTCCGCAGCCCGGGTCTGGTTGTCCGTCGCCTTGTCCATCGCCTTGCTGATCAGATGTTGTTCGAGATCTTCGAGCGATTCGCGAAGCGATCCGGATAATTTTTTATCGGAGAAATCGGTGAAGGAATCATTTTTAAAGGGCAGGTCGGTTACGGTAATATAGTCGTCCCGGGCGATAACGACGGCTCGTTCCATGATATTAACCAGTTCCCGCACATTGCCCGGATAGTCGTATTTCAGGAGCAAATCCCGCGCTTCCGCGGTCATACTCCGGATATTTTTTCCGTTTTCTCTGATAAATTTTCCCATGAAATGATCGATCAGCGCGGGAAGGTCTTCTTTTCTTTCCCTCAGCGGCGGGAGCGACATCGTCACCACTTTCAGCCGGTAAAAAAGATCTTCCCGAAACGCCCCTTCTTTGACCTGGGTATCCAGGTCACGATTGGTCGCGCTGATGATTCGCACGTCCACGGGAATATTGATGTTGCTGCCCAGGCGTGCGATTTCCCGTTCTTGCAGAAAACGCAATAGTTTAACCTGAATGCCGGGGCTGAGCTCGCCGATTTCATCAAGGAAAAGTGTGCCGCCGTCCGCCTCTTCAAAACGGCCGATACGGCGCGAGCTTGCGCCGGTGTATGCGCCTTTTTCATGACCGAATAATTCGCTCTCCAGCAGATTTTCCTGCAGGGCGCCGCAATTCACGACGATGATGGGTTTATGAACGCGCGGGCTCAATTGATGAATCAGGCGCGCCAGAAGTTCTTTGCCGGTGCCGCTTTCGCCCTGGATTAACACGGAAGCCCGGCTGGCCGCGACCCGGCTGGCCATATTGATCAATTCCGTCATTTGTGGGCTCTTGTAAATAATTTTATCGGTAGTGACGCCCTTTTTGCCCAGCTCTTCTTTTAACAGTTCATTTTCCCGGATCAGGTTTCTTCTACTTATCACCCGGTCAATAATCAGCAATACTTCTTCCAACTCGACAGGTTTGGTGATGTAATCGATGGCTCCGGCCTTAATTGCTTCCACAGCCGTTTCAATCGTACCGAAAGCCGTAATGATAACGACATCGATTTCAGGATTGATGCGTTTTACTTCCTGCAGCACCTGCAGCCCGTCCATGCCGGGCATTTTATAATCCAGCAGGAGCAGATCAAAATGGCCGTTCTGGACAAAAGAGACGGCGGTTTCACCGTTTGCCGCCTCAGCCAGTGTGTGCCCTTTAGAGCGCAAAAAATCCCGCAACAGCTCTCTTTGGGACTTTTCATCGTCAACAATAAGAATGCTTAATTTTCGCATGATTATTTGATCCCTTATGATGAAGATTTTTCGCTGAGTCTTTCCCGGGGCAGGACAACCTCAAATGTTGTTCCGTTCCCTTTATGGCTGATTACGCGGATTTCTCCGCCATGTCCACGGACGATCTCGTTGGCCAAAGGTATCCCCAGACCCACGCCTTTTTCTTTGGTTGTATATTCGGGGCTGAAAATCTTTTCGATTTCCTCCGCAGTCATGCCGCAGCCGGTATCGGAAATGCTCGCCATGATATAATTTCCCCCTTCTTTATCCACGGTAATGGTAATTTCCCCTTTCGCAGATATGGATTCCAAGGCGTTTTTAATCAAATTCAAAAAAGCCTGCTGGAGTTTGTTTACATCCATGGGAATTATAGCCGGCTGCAGCCGCCACTCTGTTTTAATAGTTATGCCGCGGGCGGATGCTTCTTCCTGAATCAAGTTGACAATCTTCTGCAAAACCTTGGCCACGGAAAAATCACTGAATTGCAGGCGGCGGCTTTTGGAAAAAGTAAGAAATTCTTCAATGATTCCGTTGAGCCGTTTTATTTCATCTCGAATAATACCCGAAAGATTCTGAAATTCACCGACTTTACTCTGGTCGGCCGGCACAAAATCCATCTTTAACCGTTGTGTTGCCATACTGATGGCGTTTAGAGGATTGCGGATTTCGTGCGCGACGCCAGCGGCAAGCTGTCCTAAAGAGGACAGACGTTCAGCTTTTTCCAGGCGGCGTTCCATGTCAATAATGCCGGCCAAATGACGGTTCTGATCGTGATAGAGCAGCCACATGGATAAGAGGGCGATGACGACAACCAGCAGCATGAAACTAAAAATATTCCTACGGTTTTCAGCTATGATTTTATCCATCGAACCGCGTTCCAGACCGATGCGGACAAGGCCTGCAACTTTTTTATCCAGCGTAAAGGGAGCTGCCATATCGAGAATATTCTTGCCTTGCCCGTCCACTTTTCTGCTGACAATTCTTGTTGTTTCTTTCAGGATTTTCTGATGGTTAAAATCTTTATCGCTTAATCCTTCCGGTAATTTCCCTATGTCGTCGAGCTGCTTTTCCTGATCATTAAAGATTTGCATGTAAACGATACCGTGGCCTTCACCCATCTTATTGATGGCCCGCCCCACGGCAACTTTCATGCTCCAGTATTTCAGCCCCTCCTTGTCCAGGTTGATCACGATGGTTCCGCTTCCGTCTTTGCGCCTGAGTGCGACAAAGCCAATACCTTGTTTTACGCGGATTTTTTCCAGCAATTCGATAGTCGTTGCCTTGCGTCCGTTTGCGCTCAGATCGTTTTCGTCCAGCATGCTGGTTTTCAGCGGGCTGCTTTGATAAACCGCGTTACCCTCCCGATTGAGGACGGCCATGTACCAAAAGCTATGATCCACAGCGAATTTATGGAGATAGACATCGTTGACTAATTTCTTTTTCCATTGTTCGTCAACTTTTTGTCCCAGCGCGGTAATGGCTTCGATGACCAGCTTCTTGGAATAATCCGCTTCTTCTTGACTGGCTGTTTTGGCCTGTGTCGGCATTTTTCCAGTCATGGCCACAATGCTCTTGAGATTATCTTCCGTCAGACGCTGTAAAACACTTATGGTGGCAAGCGCCTGATCTTCCATAAATCCCACCAGGTTGGTTTCACTACGGCGGATGTCCAGAAAACCCATGATGAGAATCAAGGCGACCAGAATAGCCGAGACGATAGCCACGGCCAAGGGTTGAAGAAAACTGCCATTATAGGGATGGGAGGCGCGCCTGATAATGGTTTCTTTTTTTTTGAAAAAAATCATAGTATCCCCATTTCACAAGAAGCAAGCCGATGTTTTTACCAAGTATCCTTGTGTTTTGCCGGTCATCTTAAGCTATTCAAAAAAAATGTCAACGATAAATACCGGGTGACTCGACGTTTTTGTCGAAAGATGGGCAAAGATTGACATTTTTTATGTAATTGTTATTGTTCAATTAATTTCATTAATTCAAAATAAGCCCGACATTTATTGCCGAAAGAACACCCCTATAAAACAAAGGGGGGAAGATATTTATTGACTAAAATTTTATAATATCAATGGCTTACGTTTTTATTGCGACTATGGCACAATATCTGCTTAGTAATAGGCCAGAAGTGAAAGATAGTTAGTGTCGACTAAAAATATTACGGGCATGATTAGCCGACAGCAAAATAACCCAGGAAGGTATTTAGACCTTCACTCTTCTCTCCTCGGGAGGCTCTGACCAAGCCTCCCATTTTTTTGTCATTTTGTCTCCTTGTCGCTTTTTTGCCGCCGCCAGGCATGGACTCTTTCCTTGATTGTCTTTTCAAAACCGGCGTCTGTCGGGTGATACAATATTTTTCCCTGAAGTTTTTCCGGTAAATATTCCTGGGAAACAAAAGCATCCAAATAATCGTGCGCATATTTGTAATCTTTGCCGTAATCCAGTTCTTTCATCAACTTGGTCGGTGCGTTACGGATATGCAACGGGACAGGCAGATAGCCGGTTTTGTTGATCAGGTCCTTCGTCTGACCATAACCGGTGTATAGAGCATTGCTTTTAGGCGCCGTTGCCAGATAAACGGCCGCCTGCGCGATGGCCAACTCGCCTTCCGGCAGGCCGATAAAGTGAAAGGCCTGTTGGGCGGCCACCGTCAGCAGGAGGGCATGGGGGTCGGCGTTGCCGATATCTTCGGAAGCAAAGCGCAGCATGCGGCGCAAAATATAGAGCGGGTCTTCTCCGGCAACGAGCATGCGTCCCAGCCAGTAAAGGGTTGCGTCCGGATCCGAGCCGCGCATGCTTTTGTGAAAAGCCGAGATCAGATTGTAATGTTCTTCGCCGTCCTTGTCGTACAAAAGCGCTTTTTTCAACAGGGCTTCCTGGGCGGATTGCGCCGTGATGACCCTTTCTTCCGCCGGCAGACTCTGGATCATCGAGGTGACGGCTTCCAGATTGTTCAGGGCCGTGCGGGCATCGCCATCGGAAAGACGAACCATAAAACGGATGGCCGCCTCGTCGGCTTTGATCGTGAATTTTCCCAGGCCTCGATGCTCATCGGTCAGGGCGCGCTGCAAAATGGCCATTAAATCTTCTTCCGCAAACTGTTTGAGCGTGAGCACGCGTGTGCGTGACAGCAGAGGTGCGATGACCTCAAAAGACGGATTTTCCGTTGTCGCGCCGATCAGCGTGACCAGTCCGCTTTCCACGTGCGGCAGAAAGGCATCCTGCTGGGCTTTGTTAAAGCGGTGAATTTCGTCAACAAAAAGAATGGTTTTCTTCTTCTTGGATTCCCAGATATCTCTGGCGTCGTCAACCACCTGCCGGATTTCCTTCACGCCGGAGAGGACTGCGGAAAAACTGACAAAATTAGATTTCGTTTCATTGGCTAAGATGCGTGCCAGGGTTGTTTTGCCTGAGCCGGGCGGCCCCCAGAAAATCATGGAGAAAAGTTTATCCTCCGCGATGGCGCGGCGCAGCAACGTTCCTTCGCCGATCAGATGCGGTTGCCCGATATAGTCGGCGAGCTTCAGCGGCCTCATTCTTTCGGCCAGCGGCGCCGTGTCCAAGGCGTCGCCCGGTGTGCCCAGACTGAACAAATCCAGATTCTTCATTTTTACCTCTTCGCTTTTTTAATGATTTCAATCAAACTTGTCACTTTATCCTTGGGCTGAGCGCAGGTGAAGCGCTCCCACTGTTCATGGGTCAGGTTTTCTTTGACGAGCGCCGCCACGTCGAAAAATAGAAACCAGCATTGAACAATCCGCGCGCAGGGCAGGTCCCCCGCTTCCCGCAGGCAATAGGCGAAAGTCATCTCGTCGCCTAGTTTCGGGCAGCGAATCAATTTATGGTCATGCTCTGTTTTCATTCGGGTATCAGCTTGACGAAAAAAAGAAAAGCCGTCAAGAAATTTATTTTTCTGACGGCTTTAATTCCGCTGTTGCGGGACGAGCGTTAATTCTCCGTGAGCTTGCTCGCGATATCATGACGTTTATTTCATACCTCGACAGCGAGCTCGTGAGGTGGTTGATTGAGACCAGAACTTTAGAAACGTAGTGCGCTAAAGTTTTCAGGTCGAATTATCCCGCAAAGCGGGGTGAGTACCTTTAGCATTAAGGCTTCGGGAAATCCTTGATGGCCAAGAGCGCTCTTTGAATTTCTTCATCCGGTAATTCATAGGCTTGCAGATGGCCGGACAGATAAGCGTCATAAGAGGCCATATCCACCAGGCCGTGGCCGCTCCAGTTAAAGAGAATCACTTTTTCCTTGCCTTCTTCTTTGGCGCGCATCGCCTCATCGACGACGGCCGCCAGGACATGGTTGGTCTCCGGCGCGGGAATAAAGCCTTCCGAGCGCGCCCATTTGACACCCGCGTCGAAAGTTTTCATCTGATCGTAGGCTCTGGGTTCAATGAAGCTTTCCCGGACCAGGTGGCTGACGATCGGGGCCATACCGTGGTAGCGCAGGCCGCCCGCGTGGATTGGTGCGGGGATGTAATCGTGACCCAGTGTGTACATTGGCAGCAGCGGTGTTGTTTTGGCCAGATCGCCGAAGTCATAGGCGAACGGGCCTTTGGTCATGCTGGGGCAGGACGTCGGTTCCGCGCCGACAATCTTGACCTGTTTACCATGGATTTTATCGCAGACGTAAGGCGTCGCGATACCGGCAAAATTACTGCCGCCGCCACAGCAACCCATGACGACATCGGGGTAGAGACCGAGCTTCTGCATTTGTTTTTGCGCCTCCAGTCCGATAATTGACTGGTAAAGCAATACATGATTCAACACACTGCCCAGAGAGTATTTTGTATCTTTGCTGGTGACGGTATCTTCGATGGCTTCGCTGATCGCGATGCCCAGAGAGCCGGGGGAATCGGGATGCTCGGCCAGAACGTTGCGACCGGCCTGGGTCAGGTTGCTGGGGCTGGGAATGCATTCCGCACCCCACGTGTTCATCATCATGCGCCGGTAAGGTTTCTGTTCGTAGCTGACCTTGACCATGTAAACACGGCATTCCAAACCGAACATCTGGGTGGCCATGGACAGAGCCGAGCCCCATTGGCCGGCGCCGGTTTCCGTGGTGATCCGCTTGGTTCCCGCCACCTTGTTGTAATAGGCCATCGGAATAGCGGCGTTGGGTTTATGCGATCCGGCGGG
>CAIVDK010000390.1 GCA_903904655.1 uncultured delta proteobacterium
ACCATGTCGGAAACCAGCTGCATCATGGGGATGCTGGTGTATTTTCCCAGTTCGCTTTTGATATGTGTCTGGCCGATGGTGGTCGCGCGGCAGGAGCGGCAGGCATGGAAGACAACGCCGTCGGTTTTGTAATCGTCGATCAGCCCCAGCAATTTTTCTACAATGGGGTTGCCGCTATGAGCACGCGCTTTTTCATGATAGCGCGTGAAGCGCAAAAACGCCCGCCAGGCCAGGTAATCAACCGGGTCTTTCACGTGCGACGGCACGTCCACCGGATCAAAACCGCGATAGACATTTTCAATGACAAACACCGCGCCGAAACTTTCAAAGTAGTTGAATATCCAGAGCGTATGCCAGGGCGGCAGGCCGCCGCCGTAGAGTATCCGGTATTTTTCATCAGCGATGACGCCGATTTTGTTGTCCACCTTGTATTTCACTTCGTCGTAGAGCTTCTGGTAAAAATCAATGGCGACCTGTGTGCCGGAGTAGTAATGGCCGGCCACCATGATGCTGAAGTGGTCCTGCGAAGGCATGGGAGATGGAACGGCCACACGCAGACGGTCGATGTCATACCAGATCTGCCAGGCCTTGTCGCCCAGACGAATGGCTTCCCACAGGCGCTCTTTATCCATTTTCTTTCCAGTCTGTTTTTCCAAAAATTCGATCAAGCCCAGCAGCTGATCGCGCTGGTATTTAATGTAATAATCGCGCACCTCGTTTAAATCCGCCTGCGGAGGCGGCGCGACCACGTCCATGCCGAAGGTGGGCGCCTCCAGATAGCGGCTGGTCGCCTGAAACCATTTAAACCGGGGGTCGCACACGGCGGAACTCCCCAGCATCATATCGGGAACGGGCATGCCGCCATCGGGGCTGCCCTCCGGGATATGCCCCAGTTCCTTGCGCAGAGAGTCAAAGCCCAGACCGATGCGCGCGTAGCTGCACAAGACCTGAGAATACCCGTCCGCTTCCGCCTTCAGAAGAAAGCGGTCCATGTCGCGTTTGGCGGCGCAAAGGCCGGCGTAATTTTCCGTGGGCAGCGGCACAATATCCATCGCGCGCAGGATTTCGTCATACTGGGACGCGACCATCATGTAGGCCACTTTTTGCCCGTTGGCCTTGGCTTCGTGCGCGCTCTGATAAATGTTCTTGACCATCGCCCGCACCAGGCGAGCCGTGTCCGTGCCTTTGACGGCTGTCGTTTTGATCTGCTGATTCGCTTCCATAATTATCCTCTTTTCCTACGATATCATTTCTAAGAACGCTTGTATGCGTGTTCGCAACTGCCCGATTGTCGATGTTGAATAATCGTCCTCAATCATCAGCACGGGCAGCTTCAGGCTGTTTAAATATTCCCGTAAATCCGGGCCTTCCAGTTCGCACGTGTCGCAGTAGCGGACGATATAAAAGATCACGCCGTTTGCCTGCCACTGGCTGATAAATTCTTTCATGTAACCGAAGCGGTTTTCCATATCCTCTTGACGATTGCCTGCCTGCGGTTTGAGGCTGCGCGGACAGTGCGTGCCGATATAACGGTTGGCGATGCCGTCGAGCGGATCATTCGTGTAGGGAACATCCTCCCAGAAAAAGCGCGTTCCCGTACACAGGTCATCCATCACAACATGCGCGCCGCACTCCTCCACTAATCGGATAAACGCGATATCGTCAATTTCGTTTCCCCAAAGGAAAATACGGGGCAGGCCGTCCGCTTTCGGAGCGGGACGACCTTTGATTTCATCGATATAGTCTTGCACCAGTTCAATGTGTTCCAAAGCGGGGATGCCCATGCCCACCACCAGCACTTTGGTGATTTCCGCTCCTGAGACGCGCGGCGGATTTTCCTTTCGCAGGTCATAGAGTTCGCGAAGGAGGGCGCGTCGCCGGTTGTAGAGTTTCACGGCGTCCCGAAGTTTGTTTTGATCCAGTTTTGTGCCGGAAAATTCTTCCAGACGTTTGATGAAATAATCCAGTTCCTTGCGGTAGAAGATATCGGAAGACGGTCCCATCATATGCGGAACATTGATCATGTGATTGAAAGGAGACGGTTTGTTGCTGTGCCAGATATGATACATCCGTTCTATCGTGTCGCAACTATGCGGCGCGACAAACCCGTCGAGAAAATCGTATTCGCCCTTGAGTGCCATGTTAAAACAACTGCGGGCGAAAGGGCAAGCCATCGGTTCCAAGAGGGCGTCCGCTTCGTCGATGGGATCGTTCTGACTGCCCTGAATGCGGTATGGCACCATATCAAAGGCGGTGATTATTTCGTCCGGAACAAAACAGCAAAAATAACCGATGACCTTTTTGCCGGCGTCATGCAATTCTTTTGCGCGTTTGCCTCTCTCGTTATATAATTTCTCAATTTTTTGCAGAACACTCATGGTGACAACCCCTTTCCCCTTGTAAATTAAAATGACGGCGAAGTATTGAGTTTATTACTGATAAAATCAAGCGGATTTTTCAGATATTTTTGGGTTCTTGATCAGAGCGGTCCGACATGATATGTTTTACCCATGAGAAGAACCATTATCCAAATTTATGAAGTACAAAAACCAAAGGAGGCCGAAGCTTTAGCCGATTTGGGCGTGGATCATATCGGGAGCGTGCTCCCTTCTTCCGATCAATGGAAAAATGCGACCATTCGTAAAACGAGCCAGGTCATACGGCAGGTGAAAGCCAAAAGCGGCCTGATTCCGCTTTTTAAAGACCCGGTAAAAATTTTTCAGGCTATTAATTATTATCAGCCGGATTTTGTTCATTTTTGCGAAACGCTGTCTCCTTTTCCGGGAGATCGGGCGACCGTTGTGCGCGAATATGACGCGCTGCTTTCTTTGCAGTTGGATGTGAAAGACCGCTTCCCCGAGATCGAGATCATGCGCTCACTCAGCATACCGCAGGCGGGGATGGGGCAGATGGACGATATTCAAAAAAATATTCTGCATTTTGCCGAACTCTTTGCACCGTTTTCGGATTATTTTTTGCTCGATACAATGCTTGGTGGTGGTGAACAGCCCGTCGCGGGTTATGTCGGGATCACCGGCCGGGTTTGCGATTGGAAGATTGCCGGGGCCGTTATCGACTGGAGTCCGATTCCGGTTATTCTGGCGGGCGGTATTTCCGACATCAATGCATTTGAAGCGGTGACAACCATGAAACCTGCCGGGATCGACAGTTGTACCCAAACCAACGCGGTTGATAAAAGCGGACAGTCTGTGCGCTTTAAAAAAGATATGAAAAAAGTCAAGCGGCTTGTTGAGGAAACCCGCCGGGCCGACCAGTTTATCGAGGGAGAAGATTTTGCCGCACACCGGATCCATACAAAGAGAATATAAGACCAGCGTGTAAAGAATATGAAAATAGCCATTATCGGAGCGGGCCCCGGCGGACTCTACGCGGCGCTCGCGGCGGCAAAAAGAAACATTCAGGTTGACCTCTTTGAAAAAAGAAAAGTCGGGGAGGGTATTGTTTGCGGCGAATGTGTTTTTGATTCGCTGGGAATTATGGCCAGACCGGGCAGGGGATTGTTGCGCCCCGTTGATGAAATTGTTCTGAGAGGCCGTGGGGATTTCACGTTTCCTTTGAGCAGGCACCGGAAATTATGGATGCTGGACCGCCGGATCTGGCAGCAGGAACTGGCTAACCTTGCGGCAAGTCGGGGTGTTGTCATTCATGAAAACGCAAAGATTACGGTGGCTTGCCTAAGTCAGATGCAAAAGGAATATGACTGGATTCTGGACGCCGGCGGCGCTCCATCGGTAACATCCAGACTCTATCAATTTTCGGATGATTATTTTCGAGAGTATCTTCTGGCGCATCAACTGGTGCTGGCGGGCGATTTCAGCGCTCTGATGCCGCGCATCAAGATTGCTTTTTTTTCGAATTTACCTTCTGAGTTTCAACCCGCCTATTATTGGATCTTTCCCAAGGATGCCGGGCGGGCCAATGTCGGCGTGGTTTGCACCGTGCGCGGCGCTTTGAGCGAGCGCAGACCGGACTTGAGAAAGCTGCTGGCGGATGTCTTGCGCGAGGAAGGCCTGGCCGGTGCGACTGTGAGGGAAAAGGGCAGCGGTGTTGCGACCAGCCGGATGCTGTCTCGTCTTGTCTATGACAATATTATCCTGGTGGGTGACGCGGCCGGATTGACGTCGGCTCTTCACGGCGGTGGCATTGACATGGCCTGTTTAAGCGGTGTTCTGGCTGTCTCGGCCGTAAGCGAAGGACAAATCGGCATGGATGGCTATAAAGGAAAGCTCAAAGATTATCTGCGCGAAAAAAACGCGCTGGAAGA
>CAIVDK010000391.1 GCA_903904655.1 uncultured delta proteobacterium
GATTGGCGATGACCACCTGATCCGTTCCCGTTGGATCCAGGATAATCGCCTTGAGTCCTTTGGAGCCCATGACGGCGCCCAGGCCTCCGCGTGCGGCATTGCGCGACGGATCGCCGAAAATGTCGGTAAGTGATACGGATGCGCCCTTGTACTGTCGCTCACCGGCCAGACCCGTAGAGATCACGGCCACCTTGTCCGAGTATTTCTTGTGAAGGGCGGAAACCAACTCATAATTTTTCATGTCTCGGTATTCGTCGGCAGGCACGAGCTCGGCCTTATCTTTAGAAATGAAAAGACAGTAAAGCTTCCCGGGTTCAGGGATTTGCTCAACGATAATCGCGCGCAGGCCCAGTCGATCGAGAAATTGTCCGGCCGGCCCTCCGGAATTTGCTTCCTTAATTCCCTGGGTCAGAGGACTTTTGGCGCCGACGGAAACGCGTCCCATTTGCGGCGCCCGGGTTCCGGCCAGTGGCCCGCAGGCGACAATCAATTTATTTTCTGGTCCCAGCGGGTCACAAAGTGGTTCAATTTCTTTGTTCAGAATTTTAGTAACCAAGGCGCTGCCGCCCAAATAATCCCACTGTGCAGGAAGATTTTCGGTGGAGATTGTTTCATTGTTCATGGAAACGCGAAGGATTTTCATTGAAGCCCCCTTGTGGTTGATGTGCCGCGCATGCGACGGCGGAGTATAATGAATAAATCAGGCGCAAGTCAACTTAATAGTTAATGAGTAAATCGTGACGAGCAACAAGTATGGATCACTAACGATATAAAGGGGAAATAATGGTTAACCCTCCTGACCGATTGCAATCAGTCAGGAGGGTTAAGGAGATACCTATTTGTTATCTTCTTTAACACCGGCGATCTTCTTGGCCAGTTTCTTCTTTTGTTCGAGGTTGCCCTGACGGGCAATCATGATGCGTTGGGCCTGGGGCGACCCCGCACCGTGCATCGATTCGGTCCGGTAGCCGACGGCAGCCGTCCCCAGGGTGAGGTTTTCGACCAGACGCATGATCCGCGCGCGGTCCTCGCAGGAAATATTGGCGTTGCCTTTCATGTATTTCTCCAGAACCTTGCCGATTTCCGGATGCTTCATGTCTTTTTCAGAGGCCATGGTCACCATCATGCCGCCCGCGATATCTTCGGCCAGACGGCAAATTTCGTAAGGGAAACGCGTGACATTCTGCTTACAGACATTGGCCAGTAAAAGATCGATCAGATACGTGCCGGAGGCTGTTTTATGGCCCTGTGCGGAACAGGCGATGCCGCAAGAAAACAATGTTTCGTTCAGATGCGTCATCTCGATCAACTTATCTTTAATATGAGAAGCCTTAGCCGCGCCGTTGTAATCCGCCGCCGTAGCCGCCGCTCCGATCAGAACATCACCCACGCCGACTTTGCAGCCGCCGTAGCTCTGGCGGTGGTAGCCGGCAAAGCGTTCGACCAGCATGCCGCTGAATTCGGTTTCGCCGCACATCAAAACGTTTTCCCATGGAATGAAAACATTATCAAAAACCATCAGCGCTTCATGACCGCCAAACTGGGCGTTCCCCACATCAATTGTACCGCCTTCGAGTTTACGGGTATCGCAAGACTGGCGTCCGTAAATATAATAGATGCCTTTTTCGTCAGCCGGGCAGACAAACGACACGGCATAGTCGGCGTCTTCCTTGCTCATGGCAATGGTTGGCATGGCTAGAATCCAATGGGAATTCACCGCGCCGGTCTGATGAGCTTTCGCGCCGCGTACAACGATGCCTTTATCATTTTTTTCCACAACATGGACAAACATGTCCGGATCGGCCTGCTGATGAGGGGCCAGACCGCGATCTCCCTTGACGTCTGTCATCGCGCCGTCAACGGTCAAGTCCTCTTCCTGAACCATTTTCAGGAATCTGATAAACCGTTCGTGATATTTGGTACCAAGTTTCTGATCCATTTCATAGGTGGTGCTGTCCACCGCGTTCATGGCATCCATACCCACGCAGCGCTGAAAGCAGGACGCCGTCTGCTGGCCTAAAAGACGCTGCATTTTGACCTTTTTCATCAGATCATCCGTGCTCTGGTGCAAATGCGTAAAGCGGTTTACTTTCTGGCCGGTCAAATGAGACTTGGCTGTCATCAGCTCCTCATATTCCGGCTTTTGCGCCAGTTCATAGGTCATTTTGACGGAATTCATCGAGGGGCGAATGATGGGATTGTCCACCCAGTTTTTCACCAGTTCTCCCATCAGGTAGATTTTAAAATTCATCTTACGCAAACTTTCTTCGTACTGCTCGGGCGTTTTAAGGGCCATGTTGTTTCCTCCAGACATCGCAACCAGATGGTTTCACAATGTTCTTCAATGTATTAATAGTTAATTTGTTTACTTTTTCCCTGCTGTCAACAAAAAGAAGTGGGGAAACGTTCCCCACAAATATTATTTCTAAAGGGCTTCCACAATAAATGCGTGACCGGGACCGCCACTGGCGCACAGAGCTGCGCAGCCAAATTTTTTGCCGCGACGTTTGAGCTCATTAATCATGGTGATGATCAACCTGGCACCCGTCGCGCCGACCGGGTGTCCCATGCTGATACCGGAACCGACGGCGTTGATTTTGTCCAGACTAATCTTCAGCTCACGATTACAGCCGATGACCTGTGCGGCAAATGCTTCGTTGAATTCAAAATAGTCAATATCTTCCAGTTTCATTTTTGCGAATTTCAATGCGTTATGAACAGCCGGAACAACGCCCATACCCATAATGCGGGGCTCGACAGAACCGGGGGCGGAAGAGACTACGCGGGCGATGGGTTTCACACCCAATTCTTTTGCCTTTTCAGCGGCCATCATGATCATACAGGAACCCGCGTCGTTCAAACCGGAGGCGTTTCCTGCCGTGACCGTTCCGTCTTTTTTGAAAACGGGTTTGAGCTTGCCCAGGCTTTCCATGCTGGTGTCGGCTCTGGGATGTTCGTCTCTGTCGATTATAGCCGGGCCTTTTTTGGTTTTGACTTCCACCGGTACAATTTCATCTTTGAACCAGCC
>CAIVDK010000392.1 GCA_903904655.1 uncultured delta proteobacterium
CAGATCTTGCGGACGGAAGGAAGATGATGGACGATGTTAACCGCAAAGATCACTTCGAATAAACCGTCTTGATAGGGAAGGCATTCCGCATTGGCCACATCAAAACAGACGTAACTTGTCAGACCATAATATGCGAGGTTAAGCTTGGCATATTGCTGCTCCGCATCCGAAATATCAAATGACGTAAAATGAAAGCCCAGCCGCGCCAAAGCCAGCGAAAAATAACCTTTCCCCGTGCCCGCTTCCAGGATATTGCCTGAAAAGGGGCACGCCTTTTCAATAATAAAAGATCGTTCTCCTTCAATATCGTATCCATATTTTTGGTAAAGCGCGACACGTTCCAAATAACGCTGATGATTTTCAATGATTTCGTTTTCCATTGTCACGACCGGCCTTTCTCGGCTATGATATAAAATACATCATGTTCTGTGCGCAGCGTCGTGATTCGTTTTTCGTCCGCGAGCTTTTGGAGCTTTTTAGTTGCGTTATGCGGATGCAGGCCCAGCCCCGAACAGATTCCGGTCAGCGTGCAGGGCCTTCTGGCCAGCAAGGAAACAATTTCCTCGTTGGCGGTATCTTTTGCGGCAGTAACGGAAAGATCAACGGATTCATCATCGTTTATGATATCCACCTCGCCCGTAAAGAGACTGGCAAGATTTTTCATCTGGTTTTTTTCCACCGCGCAGGCATATTCCTCCGCCGCCGGGCGACAAACGGTATTGAGCTGTACTCTATTTGCCCCGATTAATTTTACTAAGACGGCTATTTTTTTTACGTCTGCGGCCATGCCGGTTACACCGGAAACCAGAAGAACTTCCAGCCACACTTGTCCCGGAAAATCATCAGTAAAACCGATCAGGCCATTGACCATGTTACCAAAAGAAACACCGTCGTGGGGGCGGTTAACGTATCGAAACATCGTTTCATCACCGGCATCGAGCGATGGAATGACCAGATCCGCCCGCATCAAGGCGGCTCGAACTTCCGGCTGATAAAGCAAAGAGCCGTTGGTCAGGACGGCCACAGGAATCGTGGTCATGTTCTTGATCATTCCGATCAGCTCGCCGATATAGGAATGCAGCGTCGGCTCGCCGGAACCGGCGATGCTGATGTAATCGGGAGAATCTCCCGTCGACAGTTTTATCTTCAGCTCATTTAAAATTTCCTTAACGGGAGTGTACTCCCGCCTTTCAATCGTTTTGTTCGTTGTCCTGCCCAACTGACAATAGATGCAATCGTAAGTGCAGGTTTTAAAAGGCACCAGATCAATCCCCAGGGAGCGGCCCAACCGTCGCGACGGCACGGGACCATAAAGATATTTAAAATCGTTTGAACTCACTTTTTCAATCTCCACAATGCGAATCGCCGCAACGGCTTGTTGCCCCGCAGCATGTCCTACCCGTTTCTGTAAGCGAACAGCTTTTGCCAGCGTCGCGCAGGCTTTGCCCCTGCGATTTTAAAATAAAGCCGATGCCGCCGCTCACCAGTCTTTGGACATTGCCGCCACATTCGGGACACACCTTGAGCGGTTCGTCTTTCATACTTTGCTGCCTTTCGAAGTGGACATGGCAACTATTGCATTCATATTCGTAAGTTGGCATTTTTCAGGTTCTTCCTTTCTTTCCAAGTTTGGTTATTTTTTCCATCAGACTCTCAAAAAATTCCCGGTATTCCGGCAGCGCATCCACCATCAGGATTCCCCGTGAATAGCTCTCGGCGATCTTCCGGTCGTCCGGTATTTCCAGTAAAAGAGGTATGGCTTCCTTTTGGCAGTAGATGTGAACGCGGTCATCCCCGCTGCCCATGCGATTGACAATGACGCCGAAAGGAATTTTAAGCTCGCGCACCATATCGACAGCCAACGAAAGATCGTTCAGGCCAAATGGCGTGGGTTCCGTGACCAGCAAAACCAGATCGGTATCCCGAATGGCGGCAATGACCGGGCAGGACGTTCCCGGAGGTGCGTCCAAAATTGCAGGTATATCCTTTTGCAGGCGTTCTTTGACCGCCCGGATTAGCGGAGGGGCCATGGCCACGCCGACATCGAGCCGTCCCCCGATGAGGGTGATGCTTTCCGACATCATCGTTTCGACGACACCTATCCGCCTGCCAACCTCCGTGATGGCTTTTTTAGGACAGACCCGTGTGCAACCACCACAGCTGTGACACATTTCCGGAAAGATCAGCGGCGCTGTCCCAAATGTCACGATGGCGTGGTATTCGCAAAACTTGCTGCATTCGCCGCAACCGTCGCAAAGCGCTTCATGCACTTGAGGGATCGGAATCGTGACGATTTCTTCTTTGACCTTGTCTCCTTTGAGAAACAGGTGCGTGTTGGGCTCTTCCACATCACAGTCCAGGAGCTGAACCGGCACACCCATTGTACGGGCCAGATTGACGGAAACGGTGGTCTTGCCGGTTCCGCCTTTGCCGGAAGCGATAGCAATTCTCATGGTGTGCCTCCATCGGAGACGGAAATCGGGTGTTCGTCATTTCCATTTTCATTTTTAATCCAGAGTAAAGGGAAAACAATATCGCTGGTGCAGCAGGGAATCCAGACGGCCAAAAACAGAAAGACGGCCACCAAAATGGCGGTAACGAAATCGATAGATGTGCCCAATGCCATCAGAATATGAAACAGCGACGCCCAGGTGCTTAAAAATACATGGATTGCATGAGAGAATTTCGTTTTTGGCCGTAAGTATCCTAATGCTATACCGGCAAACGCCAGCGGATTGACCAGCCACCATTTTTCGATAAAGCCCAGATGAACGCCGCGATGAGGCATGTTGAGCAGCCATTCACCGGCAAAAGGAATAATCGAATCACTGAGTGTGGCAATGCCCACAGAACCCAGATATCCGATGATGATTGTCGGTAAAATTTCTCCTTTTGAATGCAGCCGGTACATGGCGGTTGTCACTAAAGCGCTCGCCATAACGTGCAGCGGATGCATCGTCCAGAATAGTGTGGACGAAATTTCCCTCGATATCTGGAATTGAATAAAAGCGGCCATAATGACAATGCCCGTTATGGTTCCAAATGCTGTAAATGGTGCATGCGAACGAAGTTCGGTTGCAATCAAAGGCGGTTTCATGTTCGGCTATACCCGCGCTTTCCCCGCTTTTGAGCGGTCGGTTCGTCCACCTCGTCCTGCCAGCCGTTCTTCTTTACGTTGTGAAGATCAAATTTGGCCGTGTAAGGCTTAATGTCCAGAAGCGGTGTTCCGTCCAGAATATCCATGCCGTCCAGATGCAAAATATTACCTTCAACGCGGAGAAGTTCCACCACACTCAGGCCGATGGCATTGGGACGGTATGGCTGCCGCGTTGAAAAAATGCCGCGATCTACATCCTGCAAAAACGGCTTAACGGTTAATTTGATCTGCCGGCACTGATGAAAGTGATAGACGAGGTAGATATGCGAAAACCCTTCCAGGTCTTTCAACCCTTCGGCAAATTCCGGCCACAGTTCAACATATCCCATACAACCTTTGGCGTAAACAGGTTGAATGGGTGTTTTCTCAGCGATCGTATGTTCGCTGTGGATGACGCCTATAGACCCATATGGAATATTCCGTGGATTCATACCCAGTGTCCTTCCACGTCGGCGTTCGTCGATTCGGCAAGGTTGCCTGCAACGTAAAGTTCCAGCGCTTCCGATACGGTTGCCGCGGAGGTGTTGTAGATTTTGATGCCGGCAGCCTCAAGAACGCGGAAAGCCTTCGGGCCGCAATGTCCGGTGACCAGAGCTTTCACCCCCTGACGGGCAATGTTTTGCGCGGACTGAATGCCCGCCCCCTGTGCTGCGTTCAGATTTTGCTCGTTGTCGACGACCTCAAAGGTCTTAGTTTCAAGGTCATAAATCATAAACATGGGTGCGCGCCCGAAACGGGTGTCGAGCGGCGCATTCAAATCGTTGCCGGATGTTGTAATAGCTATTTTCATATTGTTCTCTCTTTCTTTGAAATCAATTATAAGATTCCATCAGCTCCCGGGATTCAGTTACCAGGAGCCCCGCGAGTTCGTCCATGCCTGTTTGTTTCCAGAAGGGGAGTCTGCGGTGAGTCTCCATGTATTTAAGCGGAATCGGATGAGTTCCAACGACCACAGGCAGCTTAAACTGCTCTTCAATAAAAACTTTAAATTGCCGGAGCCGTGGACAGGGTGGGTACCCCACTACAAGACCGGTGGCCAGATGGACGACATCGCAGCCATTTTTTAGAAATTCAGCGGGCACATATTCCACGTTTCCGCCCGGACAACCGCCGCAAGTCGAATATCCAACGATTTCGAGTGCCTCATCTGAAGCGTACCGGGCAAAACCGCCGTGGCGTTCGCGCAAAGCCCTGAAACATTTTCCTCCTCCGCAATTGCCGTAGCGAGCACAGATGATAATCCCTATTCTTTTCAATTTC
>CAIVDK010000393.1 GCA_903904655.1 uncultured delta proteobacterium
CCGGAAGAAATTCTCTCCGATCATCCCGAGAGGCTGCGGGCGGTCTTTGTCACCGGTTTGAATCCTTTGCGCTCCTACGCAGACACAACGGCCTATGAAAAAGCATTTCAGCGTCTGGACCTTCTGGTCACAGCGGAAATCGCCATGACGGAAACAGCCGCTCTATCCCATTACATCCTGCCGTCGCGTACCGGCTACGAATCCTGGGACGGCACCTTTTTCCCCATGACCTATCCCGGCATTTATTTCCAAATGCGCCGGCCGATCATCGAACCGGACGGAGAGCAGCTCGAACAAGGCGAAATCGATCTACGCCTGGCAGACTCGCTTGGGCTGATCCCGCCGATTCCCGAAAGTCTCTATCAGGCCGCCTACGAGAGCCACGCCGCTTTTGCCAAAGCCCTGATGGAATACGCCATGGCGGAACCGAAAGCATTAAAGAGCATGCCTTTTATTCTGGACAAAACGCTGGGTAAAGCCATGGGTTCCGTGCACCTTGCGGCTTTATGGGGTATGTTGCAGGTTGCTCCTAAATCCTTCCACGAAAATGCTGCAAGAGCCGGGTACACACCGGGGCCGGCGCTGGGGGAGGAAATCTTTCAGAAGATTATCGATCATCCCGAAGGCATCTGGGTGGGAAAGGTCGATCCGGAAAAGAACTTTACGGAAATCAAGACTAAGGACGGTAAAATCGACCTCTATATTCCGGAACTGCTCGACGAACTGAAAAGCATTGAGGTGGCAAGGGAAGAAGCGGCGCTGGTCATGCCCCCCCAATTTCCGCTCATCCTCATGGCGGGACGGCATATTTCCACCAACGCCAACACGCTGATGCGCGATCCCGCTTGGAATGAAGGCAAGCGCACCTGCACACTGGCCATGCATCCCACTGATGCCACTGCGCTGAAACTTAAGGACGGCCAGCAGGTACGTGTCACCACGGAAGCAGGCACGGAAGAGATCGAACTGGAGGTGACGGAGACGGCGCGAAAAGGCCACGTGGTGATTCCTCATGGCTTCGGCATGGTTTACAACGGCGTCAAATACGGCGCCAACGTTAATCGCCTGACCAAAAATACACACCGGGATCAATTCGGCACGCCCATGCACCGCTTTGTGCCCTGCCGGGTGGAAGCGGTTTAATGTCGAAAAAAACACAAATAACTGAGGTAAAGGATACCTATGGCAGATAAATTGTATGATCAACTGGCGGATATTTTCAATCTCATCGGGTATGGAAGCCGCAGAAGCCCGGAACTGGAAGCGCTGCTAAAGTCCCTCTTCACGCAGGAGGAGGCGCACTTAGCTGTCAATCTCTCACCGATGGCTCCGGAATCTCCGGGCAAACTGGCCGGCCGGCTCAATCTAGATGGGGGCCGCGTGGCACGCATGCTCGATGAGATGGCCGATAAAGGATTAATTTACTCAAGCACGCGCGACGGTGAAAAATGGTACAAGCTGCTGCAACTCGTGCCCGGCATTTTCGAGCTGCAATTTATGAAAGGCGAAGTGACTGAACGCGCCAAAGAACTGGCCCGGTTGTTCGATGCCTATTTTCATGCCAGCATCCCGCAGAAAGACGCCAAATCTCCTTTTGCTGAAGAGTCGGCGATTCACATGGCGCGCGTGATTCCGATCGAGCATACCCTGACGGCGACAACCAATGTTTTCCCCTTTGAAGTTGCCAGCAAATACATCGCGGAGAATTCACCCATCACCGTTTCCATCTGTTATTGCCGTCATGAAAAACGGCTGCTGGACAGGGGCTGTAAATACCCGGATGAAGTCTGTCTCCAGTTGGGCCCTTTCGCTGAATTCGTCAAGGAACGGGGGTTCGGCCGCGAGATCAGCAAAACGGAAGCCTTGGAGATTTTGAAAAAGAGTGCCGAAGCCGGCCTGATCCATACATCCAGCAACACGCAGGAACGCATTGACTTTATCTGCAACTGCTGCACCTGCTGCTGCGGAATTCTGCAGGGTGTCTATCGCTTCGGTGACCCCGTCCGAAGCGTCTCCAGCAATTTTGAAGCGGTCGTTGATGCGGAGGCCTGCACCGGTTGTGAAGAATGTGTGGATCGATGCCAGATGGACGCCATCACGATCGTAGATGAAAAAGCTAGAATAGAGCTTAAACGCTGCATTGGTTGCGGTGTTTGTGTCTACCACTGTCCCGCGGAGGCAATAACTCTCGCGTCACGCGCCGATTTTGTCGAACCCCCCAAAAGTTTCAGGGAGCTCATCAAAAAACAGGCAGCCGCTAAAATGAAAAGTTAAGGGAGGAAAAACAATGAAAGTCGTCGGTTTTGTTGGAAGCCCGAGAAAAAAAGGCAATACAACCACTATCGTCAACGAGGTTTTGCGCGGCGCAGCCGAGGCCGGTGCGGAAACAAAAATATTCAATATCAATGAACTGGGCATCCGGGGATGTCAGGCCTGCTACAAATGCCAGACGCCGGAAGGAAAATGCGTCCAGACGGATGGCATGGCACCGCTTTATGATGAAATATTCAGCGCCGACGCCGTCGTGATCGGGACGCCGGTCTTCATGCTCCAGGTGACGGGACAGACAAAGATTTTTATCGACAGGCTTTTTGCCCTGTTGTATCTCAAGGATGGCAAACCGGGAGCGTTTCGAAATAAGATAAAAGGGAAGAAAGCCATAACCGTATACTCCCAGGGACAACCGGAAATCAGCGCGTTTGCTTCATCCTTCGATTTGAACGAAGGCGTCCTTGCTTTCCTGGGCTTTAAGGTCGAGGGACGCATTGCTGCGGGAGGAATGGCCAGCCTGGATTCGGCAAAGAGCAGCCAGGACATTATGGGAAAGGCTTATGCGGCGGGCGCTGAGTTAGCAAAGTAAAAGCAAAAAGCATTGACCGGGCAAACCATCATGGCTGACCAATAGACCATTAAAGGACGAATTATGGATACAGAGCAGGTTGTAATAAAGTATCATACGGCTTGGACAAGCGGTGATATGCAAGCGGCACGTCTTTACCTGACCGATGATTTGGATTTTCAAGGGAGCATTGATACTTTCTGCAAGGCTGATGATTTTATCGTCGTGCTAACGATATTTCAAAAGATGCTTCGGAGAGTCAATTTAATTCAAAGTTTATTTTCTGAAAGTGGTGCGGCCCTGCTATATGATTGCGACACTATGAGTCCTGCAGGCGTGCTCAGAACAGCCGAGTTCTTTACGGTTACAGATAGTAAGATCAAAGCTATTCGGCTGGTTTTTGATGCAACTGAACTTCGTAAACTTATGGGCTGAATATTAATGTATCAAAACCCAAACAACCCATATACCGGACCCGCGTTCCGCGGGCCAGTGATCGCCACGTTTTGGGTCAGGATAAATATAGTCATTCATGATTTTATGTCGTTCCATATGTCGTTGAAAAGGATTACATTTTTTTAAAACAATAATACCCTGCAGGAAAGCAACAAAGATGTATAAAGAAGAACAGGAAAATCAAAATGAAATACGATAAAGAAAAAAGAGATATTCTAGATGCGTTAGAAAAGGGCAAGATGAAGCTTGCTACGCCATCAAAAAAAGAAATAGATTCGATTAAGGCAGCGGCAAATAACACACTTAAAAAAGACAAGCGTATAGCGATTCGTCTGTATGACCATGATTTTATCGGTATTCAAAAAAAAGCCATGGAGATGGGTATGCCATACCAAACGCTTATTACCGGCATCATTCACCGTTACATAGAAGGTGATATAAAAATAAAGACCGGATAATATCGCGCTTCACAGGATCGCCGGGCTGCACCCCGTGAGCTTTGGCGTCACGCATGCAGACAAATGAATTTAAATATGATATAAATCGATATGAAATTAGATAGAACTAAAACCCTATTAAAAAAGCAAACCAAACAAGATGACTGCTTTGTAAATGCCTCGTTTCAGGAAAGAATATCTTTTGTTTGGGATTTGACATCTGAGCTGTGGTCCCTTAAAGGCGATAGGGATGCTGAACGAAGATTACAAAGACATGTTACAAAGCTTATTAGGCAATGAAGTAAAAATTCTCATTGTCGGTGCGTATGCCCTTGCTGCGTATGGATACCCAAGGGCAACCGGTGGTTTTGATATATGGGTACAAGCGACCGCTGAAAATTCGAAAAAAATCTTATCTTCCCTTACCTCCTTCGGCACATCGACATCAGGGTTAACAGAAAAAACTTTCATGGAAAAAGGCGTAATCTTTCAAATCGGTGTCGCCCCCCGCAGAATAGACCTGATAACCCATATTGATGGCGTTGACTTTAACGATGCCTATCCTTCCAGAAAAACAATTGTCATGGAAGGATTACATCTTCCTTTTATTTCTAAAGAAAACCTTATAAAAAACAAAAAATCAACTGGAAGAGATAAAGATCGCGTTGACGTAAAGCACCTTGAAGAAAACGGAGATACATAACAAGGTCAGTCCCACCAATCGCTGCGCTCCGGTCGATCTCTGCGTTACCGCAATAAATTGATGTTATGACATGCTTATCGCAACTCAGGCAGTTGCGCACAATCTCATCCTTGTTACCAATAATACAAACGAATTTATAAGAATTAAAAACCTGAACCTCGAAGATTGGAAAGAATAGCACCAACAATTAAATATAGAATCTGCGAAAAATAAGGATAATGACCCAGGATATGTTGTAACAAAAAAAATGAATAGGCATACTGAGGCTTGATAAGAAACTGGCGCAAGCTGCTGACGGCCTGCATATAAAATATCAAAATTGATAACAAAATCAATGCAATCGATTGCTTACTCTCCGGCTGAGCTTTTCATTACCCGCAAAAATATGCAACCAATAATTGCATAATGCAGTATATTGCGATATAAGGTAAGCATATTGCAATAAGGAGAAAGAGTTATGGCTACAGCAGTAAGAATATCGGAAGAACTTGTCGATGAGGCAAAAAAATTCAGCAGAATTGATCATCGGTCCTTAGCTGGTCAGATTGAGCATTGGGCTCGCATGGGAAAATGCGCAGAGGAGAATCCGGATTTGTCATATTCCCTCATTAAGGAAATCTTGATAGGACTTGATGAATTAAATCAGGGCGCAAAAACGGAATACAAGTTTGGATAGGTTGCCATGAAAATCTACCAATCGAGATTATTCGAGAAAAAAGTAAAAAAGATGTCTAAGGCCGAAAAGGACTCTTTAGATCGCGAAGTAAGAAATATTGCCGAAAACCCAAATATTGGTGAAGAAAAAAAGGGAGATTTAAAGGGTGTTTTCGTTCATAAATTCAAGCTCAAGACAAATTTATACCTGCTGTCATATAGGAAAACAGCTTTAGATTTAGAACTGATCATGATTGGATCTCATGAAAATTACTATCGTGACCTGAAGAGTTACTTGGAAAGCAGATAAGTCGGGTAACAAAATCAATGCAGCCGATCGCCGCGCTCCGGTTGATTTCTACGCTAGCATAATTAAAATGGAAAGGATCTAGATATGAAAAAAAATATTTTGATATTTGTTGCCAGTTTGCTTTTTCTGGCTGTATGGACGACGGCAATGGCCGAAACGTCTGTTCCCGATAAACGCTCGACAGGAATTGTGAACTGGGGGAATGGCAAGGCCTATTTTTTCAAAGGCAGCCGGTATATCCGCTATGACGTAAAAGCCGACAGGGCTGATCCCGGTTATCCAAAACCAATCCATGCTGAGACATGGCCGGGTATTATCTGGACAGATGGTATTGATGCTGTAGTGAGCTGGGGGAACGGCAAGGCCTATTTCTTCAAAGGAAGCCAGTATATCCGCTATGACATAAAAGCCGACAGGGCTGATCCCGGTTATCCAAAACCAATTAATGCCGAAACATGGCCGGGTATTATCTGGACAGATGGCATTGACGCTGCAGTGAACTGGGGAAATGGCAAGGCCTATTTCTTCAAAGGAAGCCAGTATATCCGCTATGACATAAAAGCCGACAGGGCTGATCCCGGTTATCCAAAACCAATCAATGCCGAAACATGGCCGGGCGTTATCTGGACGGATGGTGTTGACGATGTGGTCAACTGGGGAAATGGCAAAGCCTACTTCTTCAAAGGCAGTCAGTATATCCGCTATGACGTAAAAGCTGACAGGGCTGATCCCGGTTATCCGAAAACCATTGACAACAGCACCTGGCCTGGAATTATTTGGTAGGGGAAGCGGACAGATTACCAGACAAAAAGTCGATAAAGCTAAAACAGCCAAATCAGCCGCGCTGCGCTCCGGCCGATTTTGTCGTTGGCAATATCAAAGAGTGACCTTGACATATATGCATAGAATATGCATATTGGAGCATCAAATTTATATGAGGTAAGAATATGAGAACAACGCTGAATATCGAAGATGCTTTAATTGATAAGGCGACAAAAATTACTGGAATTAAAGAGAAAACAGCACTTGTTAAGCTTGGTTTAGAAGCACTTATTGCCAGAGAAAGCGCACGGAGGCTTGCAAAGCTGGGTGGAACTCAAAAGCAGCTTCAGACAATACCAAGAAGAAAAGGAGCATAACAGCTAATGGTTCTGGTGGACACATCGGTTTGGGTCTCGCATTTGAGGGATGGGAATATGGAATTGGCAAACTTGCTCAATAATGGAAGAGTATTATGCCACCCATTAATCGTCGGGGAGCTGGCTTGTGGGAATCTTAAGGACAGAGCCGTTATTCTTTCTTTTCTTCAACTAATACCAATGAGCATTGAAGCCGAACACGAAGAAGTACTATCATTTATTGAGAATAACCGCTTAATGGGAAAAGGCATGGGCTATGTGGATGTCCATCTGATTGCATCCGCTGTATTAACAGGCGTGCCAATCTGGACACTTGATAAGAAACTGGCGCAAGCTGCTGACGGTCTGCATATAAAATATCAAAATTGATAACAAAATCAATACAGCCGGCCGATCGCCATACTCCGGTTAATTTCTTCGTCATCTGCACGTAAAGTATCTTTTAAATTTGGAATGGGTACAATATGTTTAATTTATACACATAGGAATTGAAAAATGATTCCCTACCCCAGTTCAAACTGTTTCATCTTCCGGTAAAGTGTTGCGCGGGAGATGTTCATTCTTTCGGCAATGCGGTTTTTGCGGATCTTCTGATTCAACATTCTGGAAATCATCAGACGCTCTGCCTCCTGCGGCGCGACAGGGTCTTCCCGGATTTCTGCCGTCTGACCGGGGCGCCGGATATGATCGGGAATGAGTTCAACCGTCAGCTCCGACGTCTTGAGAAAATTGATCATCCGTTCGATGGCGTTTTGCAACTCCCGGATATTGCCGGGCCAGGGATAGTTCATGAAGGTCTCGATCACTTTCTTATCCACGCGCGCGATTCTCTTTTTCATTGTGCTGGCGTAACGTTTGATGAAATAGTCCGCCAGAAGCGGAATGTCATCAAGCCTGTCTTTGAGCGGGACCATTTCAATGGCAAAGACATTGGCGCGGTAATAGAGGTCTTCACGGAAATTCCCCTTGCGGACTTCTTCCCGCAGATCCTTGTTGGTGGCGGCAATAATGCGCACATCCACCGGCCGGACACGGGTGCCGCCAATGCGCAAAACGGACTTGTCCTCGATCACCCGCAAGAGCGCAGTCTGCAGCTCCAGCGGCGTTTCAGCGATTTCATCGAGAAAAAGCGTTCCGCCGTCGGCCAGTTCAAATTTGCCCTGATTGCCGCCCCGGCGCGAACCGGTAAATGCTCCTTCCTCGTGGCCGAAAAGTTCACTGGCGATCAGATCCCGGGGGATGGCGCCGCAGTTGATGGCGACGTAGGGGCCATTGCGGCGGTCACTCAAGTTATGAATAGCCTGGGCAAAGATGTCCTTGCCCGTCCCGCTCTTTCCTAAAAGCAGCACATTGGAGCTGCTCTGGGAAACCATCTTGGCCTGATCCACCGTCATCAGGAACCGGGAATTCTGACCGTAAATATCTTCAAAACGGAGATTGGCATTGGCGCCCATCATTTTGGCGACCATGGACTTTGCCCGCTGAATCTCATTGAGAATTATAATTTTGCCGATGACGTTTTGATCGGGAGATAGAATCGGGTTGCAGGTGAGCGTGTAGTCGCCCGAAATATTTTCGGAAAAGATCCGGACTTCCGTATCCGTGATGATCTCGTTGTTTTCAATCAGCGCGAAAAACTGCGCGTTTTCATGATTGAAGATGTCGCGGATTCGCCGCCCTTCAACCTTTGTGGTGTTGAGGCCGACTATTTTGCGTGCGTTTTCATTGATCAGCGTCACACGGCTTGCGGAATCCACCGCAATGAGCGCCTCCTGAATTGAAGAAATCACCGTTTGCTGATAGCTTGCGGCTACCCGGCTTTCGGCCAGCGCCTTGCGTATCCGCAATTCGTTTTCC
>CAIVDK010000394.1 GCA_903904655.1 uncultured delta proteobacterium
AGGCAAGTATAACGTCATGGGCGTGCCGGCGCTGGTGATCAACAAAAAGGTCGTTTCCGTCGGAACGACGCCGGATAAGAAAAAAATCCGGGAGTGGCTGGAGGAGGCCATCCGGTAGATGCAGAACGGCACGACTTGAAAAAGAAAGCACTTCCACTGGTTGTCTGCAAAAATTCCGGAGGAAATGGTTTGTCAAAGGAGAACTGAAAGGTTGGCTAGGGGCCACCTGGGGATTTCCCAAACAGATATTGCCGCTCTTGTTGGCGGCACTATCTGTGGGCTATTATTCTAATTGACAGACAAGCCCGAAGTTCCTATACTGCCTTCCATAAAAAGCAATTTCTTATCAAGAAACAGGACCCTTAAATCCCATGAAATCAAAATTTCGCCTAACACAGGCTTATACTAAAGACACCGGACTCGTCCTCGTCCTCATCCTGCTGCTGGCTGCTTACTGGACGGGGAAATTATTTTTCCTTCCTCTTTCAATCGCAATACTGCTTGTGGTCATGACGGTCCCGGTCATTCTCAAACCTCTGGCCTTTGTTTGGTATTATTTTTCCATGGCCCTCGGAAAGATTACCAACCGAATTGTCCTCGCCGTTGTTTTTGTGGGACTGTTAGTTCCGGTTGGTGTGATCAGAAGATGTCTGGGATTTGATCCCATGAAACGAAAAGCATGGAAAAACGGAGTAAACTCTGTTTTTACGGAGCGAAATCATATTTTTACAGCCGATGATTTCAACAGGCCCTATTAAGACGACGGTTCAGGAGGACTAATGGATATTCTGAAAGATCTCTGGGGATTTATGCGACAACGCAAGAAATACTGGCTGCTCCCGATTATTTTGATCATGCTGCTGCTTGGCGGGTTGATTGTTTTTTCCAGCGGATCTGCGCTGGCGCCTTTTATTTACACACTTTTCTAACGCGATGAAAAACGATCATCCAGAACTCTCTCCCAGGACAGGCGATTCCATGAATCGCCTGTGTAAAATTCTCGGCATTTCTCTGATGGTAGCCGGAGTTGTTTTAAACGAATGGGTGATCCAATTTCTATCCCAGGGACAGGCCAAATTCGGGGAGATTGAAAAAAGGGTTTTTCTCGTCACGGTTGAAATTTTTCTGGTGCTTCTGGGATTGTTGATTTTCCGATATAAAAAAGTCGCCCTGCAAAATTTACTGCTGGTCTTTTGTTCGATTTTTTTTACATTCGGGATATTGGAAATCGGCTTAAGGTACGCTCCTTCAAATTTGCAACAGGAAGCGCCTCTATGGATTCCCTATGAGCAAAAAATGATGAATGCCAAAATCAATGAAGCCCATAATACAAGATCAAAACTAAATCGTTACGGGTTTAACGATCAGGAGTACGCACTTCGCAAAGCCCCTGGGTTAACCCGCATCGCTGTTTTGGGGGATTCGTTTATCTGGGGCGTTGGCGTCGAGGACCAGGTGATCTGGACGAATAAACTGGCGCGTCTACTGAACCAGAATGGCGTTAAGTCTGAAATTCTCAATTGGGGAAAACCGGGCTGGTCCACGCTTGACGAATACCGTTTTCTGAAGTCAGATGGCACCCGCTATGATTTCGATCTTCTGCTGGTAGGATTTGTGGTAAACGATCCGGTTATGGACGATAGCAATATTAAGCGTTTTATTTATACCGGCGGAATCATTGACAGGCTCCTTGTCCAGCCTGTCAGCCGGTATTTATTCCCCAATGCGATCTCTTTGACTGTTGATTTGATCAATGGTTTTTTTGATTCATTCTTTGACTACGGTTATCTCAAATGGCTGAATAAAGTTTATACGGTAGAGAATCTGAAACAATATCAGGCGCTGTTGAAGGAAATGTCTGAATATTGCCATGCCCGCCATATCCGGATGCTCTTTGTGATGACCCCTGAAAACCACCATTCCTGGCTGCAACAGCGGTTTGAAAAAATCATTCCGTTACTGAAAAATGCCAAGATTGACTATCTGAATTTGTACCCGGCCGTCCATGAAGAGCTTCATCATATTCCCAATCGTAAATTATGGGCAAATCCGGGAGACGGACACCCGGGAGACAGGGTAACGGATGTCTATGCGCGTCATACGTATCGGTATTTGATGGATCAAGGCTATATTAAACCTTCTGCCCAAAAATAAAGGATGAAAGTTTCAAGGCTTTCATAAAGACCCTATGCCGAACTATTATCTTGGAATATCCGCTTTTTATCATGACAGTGCCGCCGCGCTGATCAGCGAAAACGATATCATCGCCGCGGCTCACGAGGAACGATTTACACGCCTGAAACACGACCAATCTTTCCCGGCACATGCCGTCCGTTATGTTCTGGATGAAGCCGGCCTGGGAATAGAAGATCTTACCGCCGTTGCGTTTTATGACAAACCGTTTTTGAAATTTGAACGCCTGTTGGAAACGTATCATGCCTTTGCCCCAAAGGGATTTCAAAGTTTTCTCTCGGCCATGCCGATCTGGATCAAAGAAAAACTGTTTATGCGAAACCTCTTATGGAGTGAACTGAAAACGATTCATGGCCAACCCTTTGTCCATAAACCGCCACTGCTTTTTCCGGAACACCACCTCTCCCATGCAGCCAGTGCATTTTACCCGTCCCCGTTTGATGAGGCTGCCATTTTAACGATAGACGGCGTCGGTGAATGGGCCACAACCACCATCGGTTTTGGCCGCCAAAACGCCATTGAAATCCTGCGCGAACTAACCTTTCCCCATTCCATTGGATTGCTCTATTCCGCTTTTACCTACTACTGCGGCTTTAAGGTCAACAGTGGCGAATACAAACTGATGGGTCTTGCGCCTTACGGGATTCGAAATACCAGCCAATTTAA
>CAIVDK010000395.1 GCA_903904655.1 uncultured delta proteobacterium
GAGGTAAAGGGGAAAGACGCCGCGAACCGGACACATCGTGAAGTTGGCGCAAAGGTGCGGCAAACCATCCGGGAATTGGGCGGTACGATGCCCGAAGAATTACCGGTGGTAGAAAGCATCAAGAAGATCGAGACCCAACAGCGCAAGCAACTCGGCAAGGCTCAGATGCCCGCAAAAAAGAAAGGCGAGTAATCGGACATGGCACTGCATAAAGACTTTCCGCAATCACCGCACGCGATTCTTGACCCGGAAATTCGTTGGTTTCCCGCCGATGAGGCGTTGCGGGAAAGCAGTATGGAGAAGCTCATGCCGCCTCTGGTGGCGGAGCTGCGCCGCAAAGTGAAGGACTTCCGTGACGGTGGCTATATGGGAGCGACGGACACTAGCCGGAGCCTGCTCAATTGGTGGTTCAAAACGCCGCACCTCCTGCCGAAAACCGACGGAACAATGGTGGCATTTGAATACTACTTCGCCCAACGCGAAGCGCTGGAGACAATTATATACCTCTATGATGTGGTGGGGGTTAAGGACAAGCACGATTTGATGCGCTTTGATTCCAGCGGCCTTGTGTCCGGAAGCATGTTCGACGAGACCTGGCGACGGTTTGTGGTGAAGATGGCAACGGGCAGCGGTAAGACCAAGGTCTTAAGCCTGGCGCTGGCGTGGAGTTTCTACCACAAGCTCTATGAGCCGGAATCGGAACTGGCGCGCAACTTCCTGGTCATCACGCCTAACATCATCGTCCTGGACAGGATTTACCGGGATTTCCAAGGCCTCCGTATCTTCTTCGACGATCCGGTGCTGCCTGATAACGGGTTTGACGGGCGCAACTGGCGCGACGATTTTCAACTGACGCTGCATAAGCAAGACGAGGTGCGTATCACTAGGCCAACGGGCAATATCTTTTTAACGAACATTCACCGTGTCTATTCCGGCGATGACATCCCACCAACACCTGATGATGAAGATATGCGGGATTATTTTCTAGGCAAGCGGCCCTCAGGGGCGACCACGGATTCCAAAGTGGATTTGGGCATGATCGTCCGGGATATTGATGAACTGATGGTGTTGAATGACGAGGCGCACCATATTCACGATCCTCGCATGGCCTGGTTCAAAGCCATCGAAGACATCCACAACCGCCTGAAGCAGAAGGGGGCAGCGCTGAGTATGCAGGTGGATACGACGGCCACACCCAAGCACAACAACGGTTCTATTTTTGTGCAAACCGTGGCTGATTATCCGCTGGTAGAAGCCATATCGCAGAACGTGGTCAAACATCCTGTTCTGCCCGACGCGCCAAGCCGCGCAAAATTGCAGGAGCGCCAGAGCGCGAAGTACACCGAGAAATACGAGGATTATATCCATTTGGGCGTGATCGAGTGGCGCAAGGCCTATGCTGAGCATGAGAAGATGGGCAAAAAGGCGATCCTGTTCGTGATGACCGACGATACCCGCAACTGCGATGATGTGGCCGCGTATCTGGAGGGGCATTACCCGGATTTGAAAGATGCAGTGCTGGTTATTCACACCAAGAACAACGGAGATATTTCTGAATCCGCATCCGGCAAAGACAAAGACGAACTGGAGAAACTGCGCAAACAGGCCAATGAGATTGACGGCATGGACAGCCAGTACAAGGCCATCGTTTCGGTTATGATGCTGAAGGAAGGATGGGATGTGCGCAATGTCACTACCATCGTGGGACTGCGCGCCTATGCCGCTCAGAGCAATATCCTTCCTGAGCAGACTCTGGGGCGTGGTTTGCGTAAAATGTATCCCGGCGATGTGGAAGAATATGTCAGCGTAGTGGGCACTAATGCCTTTATGGACTTTGTGGAATCAATTCAGGCTGAAGGCGTGATTTTGGAGCGCAAGGCGATGGGGGAAGGTACGGGGCCGAAGACTCCGCTGGTGGTCGAAGTTGACAAGGAGAACGAGAAGAAGGACATCGCCGCGCTGGACATTGAAATCCCGGTGCTGACGCCGCGCGTTTACCGGGAATACAAAAGTCTTGGCGATCTGGATCTGGGCAAGCTGGGGCATCAACGATTGTTGTATTTGCAGTTCAGCGAAGAGCAGCAGAGAGAGATCGTCTTTAAGGACATCGCCAACGGCGAGATTACGCATACCACCATTCTCGACACAGCAGGTGTTGCAGACTACCGCAGTGTGATTGGCTACTTCGCGCAGACCATCATGAAAGATCTGCGTCTGGTCAGTGGCTATGACGTGCTGTATGGCAAAGTCAAGGCGTTTGTGCAAGAGGAGTTGTTTGACCGCCCGGTGCAACTGGAAGAACCCAACACATTACGCAACCTGTCAGAACTAGCCGCCACCAAGACACTGATTGAGACTTTCAAAAAGGCTATCAACGCACTGACCGTGCGGGACAAGGGCGACGCCGAAATCCGGGACACGATTAAGTTGCGCCAGACTCGGCCTTTTGTGGCCAAAGATCAAGGCTACCTTGTCCCGAAGAAAAGTGTCTTCAACCGCATCATTGGCGACAACCAACTGGAGCTGCAATTCGCCAATTTCCTGGAAGGTTGCGACGATGTGGTCTCTTTTGCGAAGAACTACATGGCTGTGCATTTCAAGGTGGACTACGTGAACGCAGATGGCGACATTTCAAATTACTACCCTGATTTTATGGTCAAGCTGTCGGACAAGCGGATTGTTATTGTCGAAACGAAGGGGCGGGAGGATTTGGATGTGCCGCTGAAGATGGCACGGCTGCGGCAATGGTGCGAGGATGTCAACCGCGTGCAAACAGTTGTTGATTATGACTTTGTTTATGTGGATGAAGAAAGTTTTGAAAAATACAAGCCGACTTCATTCCGGCAATTGCTGGAGGGCTTTAAGGAATACAAATGGTAAATACGATGAACCCGTAAAAAGGCGGAAAATTTACATTATGTCATTTCGACCGAAGGGAGAAATTTTAAAATAATTGAAGATTTCTCGTCGCTGCTCTCTCATCGAAATGACAAAATATGACTTTTAACGAGACTATTAAAATTACTTAATAAAACTTAAAAGGAACTGTATGAAACGCTTATTTGATAAAAAAGAATCGTGGAGTAACAAAGAGAGAAATGCAAAGCAGGATGAGAATCTCGCCAGCATGCTGAAATTGGGTTATAAAAAATCAGCCCGCCTGAAAACAATTCTAGACGAAAACAAGATCAATCCCAAGAGCATCAAGACAAGGGAAGACCTGGAAATTTTGCCGGTCACCTCACGTGAAAAACTGGTGGAAATGGAAATGCAAAAGCCGCCTTACGCTGGTTTGGAAAATTCTTCGGTTGCCATCGATCGCATTTTCACCTCGCCGGGACCTGTTTATGAACCGCATCTGTCCGAAACCGATTATCTTTGGGCCAGAGCGTTTTTCGCGGCGGGCATCGGACCCCATGATATTGCCCTCAATGCTTTTTCCTATCATCTGGTGGCTGCGGGGCTTACTTTCCATAACGGCCTGCGCAAAGTCGGCGCGACGGTTGTTCCCTCCGGGACATCGTCATCTCAGGTTCAGGTGCAGTTAATTAAAGATTTGAAAGTGACTGCCTATGTCGGCACGCCAAGCTTTCTGATGGCGATCATTACAAAAGCCCAGGAACTGGGATTTGATTTCAAGAAAGATTTCCTTGTGAAAAAAGCCTGCTTCGCTGCCGAGCCTCTGCTGCCGTCACTCAGGCAGACATTTGAAAGAGAATACGGTATTGATACGTATCAAATGTACGGCGCAACGGAGGTGGGCGATGTGGCTTATGAATGTTCCCAGAAATCCGGCTGGCATATTTGTGAAGAAACTATTGTGGAAATCGTCGATCCGGCAACCGGAAGGAATGTTGCTCCAGGTGAATTAGGAGAAGTGGTGGTGACTCGCCTCAACGATATTTTCTTTCTGCTGCGTTTCGGCACGGGCGATTTATCGAGGCTGATCACTGAAAAATGCTCCTGTGGCAGAACGTCTTATCGTCTGGCGGGTATTGCGGGCAGGGTAGGCGACGCGGTGAAAGTCCGGGGATTGTTTATCGCACCAAGTCAACTCAAGCTTCTTGCCGGTAAATTTGAAAATCTTCCTCTTCAGGCCATTGTCAGCCGCAGCGGTCATGAAGATGTTCTCACAATGCGCGTAGAAAATGTAAAAAAGCAAGTTGGAACAGATAATTGGGAAGATAACTTCAAGAAGATGTTTAAGGAAATATGCACGGTAAAAATTGACGCCATGGAATATGTGAAGCAAGGCGCGATCACGCCTGATTCGAAATTGATTCTTGATCAGCGGCAGTGGTAGGCACTGTTATTGTTTTTTTACCGAGGAGATACGCGTCAACAATCGATAAAATCCACAAGGTGACGATTAGACCCAGCATGAGTGAAAAATAAAAATAATCGAGCGCCTTTAGAGCATCAACCGTTATCTCGATGACATTAGCCAATTGAACGGTTTCTTTTTTAAGTGGTGCGGTTTTAATGATTGTAATGCCGACCTGAACAATTGCCCAAGCCAGAGCCAGAGTGCCTGCCAGCACGGGCAGGATAAAAACTAATCCTCTTTTGTATCGTTTCAGATACAACTGCCCCCAGCCGGGAAACAGAAGAGCGCTAAACAGGGCGGCTTTGGTCGCTTTGTCCATGGCCAATCCTTTAAGTTAAAACGACGGCGTCTTTCATTTTGAGTTGAATATCGGATGAACCGTTCCAGTAATTAATCTGTGGAGAGAAAACCACATCCAGATTTGCGCCGTTGATGGCGCCGAGATGTTTACCCATGCCAAACCAGATGGCGTTCACTGAAGCGCCGTCGGATGTCAGACGCAATTTGAGATGATTATGGCCGACAACAACCGGTGAAGACGATTTGATGTTGCGGACGCAAAGAATCGGCTCGGGATTTTCACAGCCGAAGGGCGCAAGCAAAGTCATTTGATGGATCAGATCAAGATTGATATCCTGAAGATTACATTCCGCGTCAATAAAGGTGTGAGAAACTATCTCCGAGGATTCAATAGAATTCCCAATGATTGCATCGAGCATAATGGCAAATTCATCAATGTCATCTTCTTTTATGGAAATACCGGCAGCGCGGTAATGGCCGCCGAAGGACAACAACAGCGGCGCGCACTGTTGTAACCCTTTGTGCATATTAAAATCAGACACGCTGCGACCGGAGCCTTTACCCACACCATTTTTAAGGCTGATGACAAATGTCGGACGGCTGAAAAGATCCACGAGGCGCGAGGCCACGATACCCACCACGCCGGGATGCCATTTTTCGGAAGAAAAGACCAATGCGTTCGTATTTTCCAGATCAGGATTCGCTCCCAACTGGCCGATAATCTCATTGAAGATGTCTTTTTCCATGGCCTGACGCCGACGGTTATACAAATCGAGCTTTTCCGCAAGTGGTCGTGCCTGATCCATGTTTTCAGCCAACAGAAGATCAACCGCGTCCAGGGCAGAAGCGATTCTGCCTGCGGCATTAATGCGGGGAATCAGGCAAAAAGAGGCCCTGAAGGAGTCAATGACTTGTCCATCAATGCCGCTGACTTCTTTGAGAGCCCTGATGCCGGGACGTTTGCCTTCCGTGATTAATTCCAAACCTATCTTCGCAAAAATCCGGTTTTCTCGAACCAGCGGCGCAATGTCTCCAATCGTTCCTAGCGCCACAATATCCAGATATTCCTTAAGGTTGGGATATTGGCCGTCTTTCCAGAAACCCTCCTTGCGCAATGATCCACGAAGCGCGATGAGGAAATAGAAGGCGATTCCGACGCCCGCCAGATGCTTGAACGGAAAAGAGCAGTCGGGACGGTTCGGATTAATACAGGCAACGGCAACCGGCAACTGATCCGTTATTTCGTGATGATCCAGCACTATCGTGTCAATACCGATGGATTTCGCGTAAGCAATTTGTTCGACGTCGGAAACCCCGCAGTCCACGGTAATGATAAGCTTTACGTTCTTGCTTTTAAACTGGTCAATAACCGGGATTTTCAGCCCATAACCTTCTTGAACCCTGTCAGGGATATAGTAAGATGCGTGCGGTGTCAGTTCTTTGATAAATTTATAAAGAATAACAACAGAAGTGATGCCGTCCGCATCATAGTCACCGTAAATGACGATGTCTTCGCCGTCATAAATGGCCTTCAAAAGCCTTTCGACGCCAATTTTCATATCCTGCATCAGAAATGGACTGCGTAGGTCGTTGAGAGAGGGGTAAAGATAAGCGCGCGCCTCCTCTAGACTGGTAATATGCCGATTGGCTATCATCTGGGAAATAATCCGGTGGACGCCGAATTCCTTCGCCAGTGATTCTTCTATTTTTTCATGGCCGGTACCTTTGAGCTTCCATTGTGTTACCGGCAAGTGTCCTTCAGCAGTCATGTGTTCTTCTTTAAATTATTTTTTCAAAATGATCATATCAGTGACAGATCTTATGTCAAGTCTTCATTGATAATCTTGATCTTTAAAAAGATAAATGGTAATCATTACGCAAAATATGATCATGAAATGGTTTAAAATAAATAAAAGCGATATCGTGCTTGTTCAGTTTATTATTGAAGGGTATGAGGGACTGGCCACAGTTTCCACCATTGACCCCAAAGCGTCAATTCTCCAGGTTCTAATCATGCCTGATTTTATTAAAGATGCGGAAGGTATTCTGAATTATTTGAAAGATCGGTTTATGATGGAAGAGGTACCGTCCCAGAATACCCGGGTGTCTCTATGTTGATGTTAACCCATACCCATTTATTGCAGCAAACCATGGGTGCATCCAACACCAAGCACAGCGATCCGGATATCTACATTTACAACATTGCTCCCGACTTGCTGACGATTCATCCCGATATCAACGCCAACCAGACGCATTCCATAAATAGATTTATCAAGGCGCCTCCAGATCATCCGCGTACCGCCTACATCATGTTTCATCTACTGGTGGATGATCTGGCTCATTACGGAAAAATTTCAATGACATGCCAGGAAGGGTTCGATCCACATTCCGCCGGGTATTCTTATATTAAGGGAAGGCGTCTGATCGATTCCATATTGAATTTACATAAAATTATTGATCGGGACATATCGTATAATGAAGCGGTTTACCGCTCACATTTAATTATTGAGATGATCTATGATCTGGTCATTTTGTCCCATATTCGCGCGGACAGATCCATTGAGCTCCTGGAGGACGCAATTCGTTTTACACTTGACCGGAAAGGCAATGAATTTTGTGCCGATATGTCTTGGCTCTATGGCATCGAAAAAGATCATGTCCGGGATGTGCTGAAAAACGCGGTGTCCTACATCACCAGAGAAAGATTGGAGAGGATTATGAATATCGAAGGCCGAATTCGTCTTTTTACGGACAAATTCGGCCTGAGAAATGATAATTCGGTGTTTGCTGAAGCGATTCAAACATTGTTTCAAGATGCCCTGGATTCAATTGAGAATGAAGAATTTCTCCAACAAACTTCAACGGCCATCAGGAATCACGGTTGGCTTCCGCCAGATTAACTGGCTTTTTTAACAAAACCGGAGCGGATGCAACGTGTGCAGGCTTTTACTCTTTTAACTGCTCCCGTTTTTTCATCAACACAGCGTAACTTTTGGAGATTCGGTCGCCAAACAGTTTTACTCTTGTTGTTGGCGTGACTGACATTATTGCCGACTGCCGGCTTCTTACCGCATACTTCACAAATACGAGACATGGTTTAACTCCTTCGAAAAAATGTAGGTGGTTCCTAAGCTATAATAGGTTATTTTGCAAGCATTTTTTGTGCTTAACCTTAAAAAAAAATAGGAAACGGTTTCAAACCGTTCCCTACAACCAAAGCTTCAGCCTATAGCCTACAGTCTACAGTCTATTAACCTTTTCTCATTTCCGTCGGCTGTCCAGTCGTTTCCAGCACCCTGAGCCAGACATTTCCTTGTGGATCGATTTGTCTGCTGGAAATTGCGGTGGCGAGTGGCAGGTGAACATACTCGTTATTTCTGAGCGCTACCAACAGGCCTGTTTTCCCCGCCATGGCCGCATGCACGGAGTATTGTCCCAGAGAACTGCAATAAATGCTGTCTGAGGCATTGGCTGGAACAGAACGAATCAGGTAACTGGGCTCAATATATTTTAAATTGATTTCCAGATTGATCTTTCGAAAATGCTGTTCGACAGCGGTTTTGAGAAACAGGCCGATGTCATGAAGGCGGATGTTGCCTGATGCATCGGTCATTTTTTCATCTGAATTTTGCATCATCAATTCCTGTCCCGCGCCTTCAGCCACCAGAATCACTGCGTGTCCTCGCGCTTTCATTCTATCCGTAAGCGTTTGCAAGAACCCTTTTCCGCCATCCAGGTCAAACGGTACTTCGGGAATCAGAACAAAGTTCACGTCGCCCTGGGCCAGGGCCGCGGTTGCCGTGATACAGCCGGATAAACGCCCCATGATTTTCACCAGGCCGATGCCGTTATAGGCGCCCTTGGCTTCCACATGGGCGCTGCGGACGGCTTCCACTGTTTCTTCGATGGCCGTGTCAAAGCCGAAGGATTTTTCAATTAAATTAAGATCGTTGTCGATGGTTTTGGGGATGCCGATTACGGCAATTTTGGCATTTCTGGCGGTTATTTCAGCCGTCAGTTTTTCCGCCGCCCGCATGGTGCCGTCTCCGCCCACGCAAAAAAGAATGTTGATTTTTAATTGCTCCAGATAATCCACCATGATCGAAATATCCTGCGGCCCGCGGGAAGTTGAAAGGACACTGCCTCCAATATGATTAATATCCTTAACGAAGTCCGGCGTCAGATTAATAGGCAAATCCCCAAAGGACGGATTCAGTCCGCGCAATCCATATTTTATTCCCAGAATATTTTTTACATTGTAACGGTAAAACAGTGCCATAGTCACCGAACGGATCACATCGTTTATGCCGGGGCAGAGCCCGCCGCATGTGACAATGGCCGCCCGTGTTTGCGCGGGATCAAAAAAAATCTTTTTCCGTGCGCCCGCCGGTTCGACCGACAAAGGCTTGCCCAGGGAATCTTGTCTTTCAGAATAATTGGTAAGGCGGGTATGAAATAGAATCCTGTCATCATCCGAGGTGAAACTACTGATATTCAGGGGAGAATCGATATGGCAGATGCCAAGATTCGCAATTGTAAAATCATGTGTCATAAAATCATTTCCTTTTCTTCATCACTTGCAGCGCTGCATTTTTACCGGAGATCATCTCCGCATCAAAACCGGCATCCGTCAGTAAAGATGAACCCGTCAGGAAGATATTTTTAAACCGCGTTTTATTGGTTTTGGCGGCAAAAGAGGTGAACAAGGCATTGCGCACTTTATATTTTGGACTGAGGACTTTTCGGTAATCTAAGGAAACATCAATTGATTTGTCAATATTGGATAGCTCAATATTATCCTTTAAAAAAGGAAGGAATGCTTCGAGTCTCTCTAGAATTGAATTGGCCTCACGTTTGAGAGCATCCCGCGTCCAGTTTTCTTCACTATCCGGAAGGTAAACCGTGGCCGTAAGAGATGATCTGGCCAGAGAGAGACGCTGATCTTTTTCCGGAAGACTTGTTTCCATAATAATCAGATTATTGTCGTGGATGTCTTTTGCCACATCCGTAATGACGGCGATATGCCTGGCTATCTTTTCGGGCAGGCATTTCTCGGCCACACCCAGAAAAATCGTGAAAGGATAATAGGCGATTTTTACCGGACGAAACCAATCTGAAATATTGAGATACTTGTTATTGCCCCGAACAAAAGATAAACCGTTCGATTTTATGCTGATGATGAGATTCTGCCCGGACACTTTGGACGTTGTGCCGTCTTGCGCCTTGATTTCCAGATCGATAATTTCATTTCTGGTCATGGACGATATTTGATAGTTGTTCAGATATAGACCTTTGTTTGATTCAATTTTTTCGATGAGCGCGTTGTATAAAAATTGTTTTCCCTGCGGAAAATAAGAAACGCCGCGCAGGGGCGCGCAATATTGAAAAGCCGAAGCGAATGAAAATAAATCATCATTATTGGAGGAAAACAGCGCCTGCTGGGCTTCCCAAACTTTTTCCAAAGACGCATCTTGCGATAGAATTTTATCAAATTTAACGGCGCCAAATTTATATCGGACAATATAAGGAAGTATCTTCAGGTATGAGAAATATTCTTTAATATTTTGCGGCTGAATCTGCGGATGTTCAGCCACCCAGTTGTGAAAAACGGACGAGGCGTCAACCGCCATATTATAATAGTCACGGATGTCTGCATCCGATTCGGGAAATTCCCGGGCCAGTTCGGCCGTAAGTGAGGTGAGGTCATTGTAGAAATCAATGCGATGGTCGGGAAGAATAACCTGAAACGCGGGATTGATGGACAGTGAGTCAGATTCTGGTGGTGCAATACCCAGTTCGGCCAGCACGGACAGGCCCAGTTGTTCCGGTCCCAGCCCGGTAAGTGGCGTGGGATCAATATTAAAAACAAAATCGTCGAGTAAATACAATCCGCCCAGTCCGCCCTCCGCAATAAGCAGCGTGTGGAGACCATTTTGGCTTGCATAGGCAGCGGCGACATGAGATGAAAGATCATCGCCTATGACAATCAGATCATACACGAAATATAATTTCCTCCAAAACAGGGCGATAAAAAAGCCTGTTAACCGTTCAGGGGCGGATTATGAATTGCCGCATGATCAGGATTTTTGATATTCTTAATTTCTATATGACGGCCGTTTTTGATAATTCTGCCTTCCGCAAAATAACGGATGGCCTGAGGATAAATTTTGTGTTCTTCCTTTAGTATTCTGGCGGCCAGTGTCTCCGCCGTATCATCAATGTGCACCGGCACAACCGACTGAATAATAATGGGGCCGGTATCCACACCCTCATCGACAAAGTGGACCGTGCAGCCGGAAAATTTAACGCCATAATCCAAAGCCTGTTGCTGCACATGCGTGCCGGGAAAAGCGGGCAACAGGGCAGGGTGAATATTGATAATTTTCTGGTCAAAGGCGCGTAAAAAAGACGTGGTGAGAATCCGCATAAATCCAGCCAGCACGATTAAATCGACGCCGGCATTTTGCAGAATACGAATCAGTTCACGATCAAAATCGTCACGGCTGGAGAAATCCTGATGGTTTAAAACCGAGCAGGGAATGCCGTGTTTTTTTGCCCTCGTCAGACCATATGCTTGCGGAGTGTTGCTCACGACAATTTTAATCTGAGCGGGTAAAGTTCCTTTTTCAATATGATCGATAATGGACTGAAGATTTGAGCCGCTGCCGGAAATCAAAATGCCCAATTTTAAGAGTTCAGCCATAGGCCTGCCGTTAAATATCCGTAAAACAAACTGAAGCTTGATTTTCTTCCTTTTTCTCAATCACGCCGAGCAGGTAAGCTTTTTCTCCCATCACCTTTAGACGGTCGAGGAGTTCCTGCGATTCCTTTTCCGAGACGATCATCATCATGCCGATGCCCATGTTAAAAACCCGGAACATCTCTTTTTCTTCCACATGGCCGATATCCTGAATAACGGAAAATATCGGCGGAACCTCCCAGCTATTGCTGGTAATGACGCAACGGCAGACATCGGGAATGATACGCGGAATATTGTCGTAAAAACCACCGCCGGTTATATGGACCAGTCCTTTGATATTGAAACTTTTTAAAATACTTAAAAGTGATTTGACATAAATTCGGGTTGGTTCAAGCAGTTCCAGGCCGACTGTTTTTTCCAGTCCCGGTATGGAATCATTCATAGAGAGCTTGCCTTTTTCCAGGAGCACTTTGCGGGCCAGTGAAAAACCATTGCTGTGCAGACCGCTTGAAGCAAGACCGATCACCCGGTCATTGATGCTGATATTGGACCCGTCGATGAGCTTATCTTGTTCAACAATACCTACGCAAAATCCAGCCAGATCATAATCGCCCGATTGATAGAAGCCAGGCATTTCCGCCGTTTCTCCGCCCAGCAGCGTGCAACCGGCCTGTTTGCAGCCCTGAACAATGCCCTCGACAATCTGCACACTCTTTTCCAGCTCGATTTTGCCTGTGGATATATAATCCAGAAAGAACAGGGGCTCCGCCCCCTGAACAATCACGTCATTGACCGACATGGCAACCAGATCAATGCCGATGGTGTCGTGCTTGTCCATCAGGTGTGCGATTTTGAGTTTTGTGCCCACCCCGTCGGTCGAAGAGACGAGGATCGGATTTTTCATTTTTGCTGCATCAAAACGGAACAATCCCCCGAAACCGCCGATGCCGGAAATCACTTCCTTGCGGGCTGTCGTTTTAATCAGGGGTTTAATGCGCTCTACAAATGCATTGGCGGTATCAATATTAACACCGGCGTCTTTATAAGTAGATGCTTTAGATTTTACAGATATTGTTGCCATATAACTCCATAAAATAAGATTAATTCTTCAAGTGATAATCGATGAGATGATCTAACGTAAATCAGCGTTGGTGTCAATCATTGACTTGCACAAAAGGAAATTATTTGTTAAAAAAACCAATAATTTCCAGAAAATCGTTTGCTTTGCCCGTCAATGTCTCGGAGAATTAAATGGAGTCATTTAAAAAAAATCTGCTGAAACTCGAACAGCCTCTGAACTTTGCCGCAAAGGATGATTTTAGAAATCTATCCCACATTAAAGATTTAGGAAAATCACTGACTGGTTTAATTGCTCAGCAGATTTCCGCCATCCCGCCGGTTGCAAAAAACAGTTTCGAGCCTGCCCTTGGCAATATGATGCATATTTTTTCAGATTATGACGCGCAGGATATAACCGTTAAAAAATCGAAAATTTCAGAAGCGACGCAAATTTTGGAGAGACTCAAAAACGCCGCTGATATCTTTGACGCGCACAAACCTGTTTCCCCGCATCAGGAAGAACAAATCACCGAAAGAATAGCGGATCTGAGATTATCCAGAGAGAAACTCAACATGTCCGTACAGTTTCTTAAAGGTGTGGGGCCGAAGATGGCTATGCGTTTCGCATCCAAAAAAATTAATACCATAGAGGATCTGCTTTATTTTCTCCCCCGTACCTATGAAGACCGCCGGGAAATCCGGAAAATCAACAAGCTGGAAACAGGAAAAATCCAGACCGTCATGGCAACCGTCGTACTGTCTGAGTGTCGTTACTACGGCAAAAGAAGAATTCTGGAAGTGACTGTGAGCGATCATACGGCCAATCTGACCGCCAAATGGTTTAAAGGCCAGATGTCTTACCTGACGGGTACTTTTAAAAAAGGAACCCGGGTCATTTTTACGGGGAATGTGACACCGAATTATGCCGGTAAAACCATGATTCATCCCGACTATGAAATCCTGGAAGAAGAGGATGAAGAAAATCTTCTGAACTTCAAGCGCATCGTACCAGTGTATTCGGAAACGGAAGGCCTGCACCAGAAATATATCCGTAAAGTTATGTATTCCACGTTGGAAAATTATTCGCGTTATGTTTCATCGCCGATTCCCATGGAAATCTGCAGGAAGCGAAACCTGCAAAATATCCATGAGGCGCTCTTGACCGTTCATTTCCCCGGACCAGACGCATTACTGGAACCCCTGATCAGCGCCACTTCCGAAGCACACCGACGTTTGATTTATGACGAGTTTTTCTTTTTTCAACTGGGCATGGCCATCAAGAGATCCGGTCGTGTTTTGGATAAAGGCATTTCGTTTTCAGTTGATGGACATCTACTGGAGAAATTTTATGCCTCACTGCCGTTCACGTTAACCGGCGCTCAAACAAGGGTTATTGCCGAAATTCGACAAGATTTAAAAACAGACAATGCCATGAACCGCCTCCTGCAAGGTGATGTGGGAAGCGGAAAAACACTGGTGGCCATGTCAGCAATGATAACCGTTTGCGAAAACGGCTATCAGGCGGCGCTGATGGCACCCACAGAAATTCTGGCCAAACAGCACTATGCAACACTGTCCGCGTGGGCAGAGCCCATCGGTCTTCGCGTTGTTTTACTCACCGGCAGCATGACAAATGCTGTTCGCAATGACGTATTGGAGCAAATTAAATCTGGCGACGCCAACATCATTCTTGGCACACATGCTCTCATCCAGGAAGATGTTGACTTTAAAAAGCTGGGCTTCGTCGTCATCGATGAACAGCACCGGTTTGGCGTGATGCAACGGGCGACTCTGCGCAATAAAGGAATCAATGCCGACGTCCTGGTCATGACAGCCACACCCATTCCGAGGACGCTTGCCATGACCGTTTATGGCGATCTGGATGTTTCGGTGATCGATGAAATGCCACCGGGTAAAAAACCGGTGCGCACCGTTTTGATGGGTGAAAGTAAAAGACAGGCGGTTTACGAAACCATCCGCAAGGAGCTTGCCAAAGGTCATCAGGCATTTATTGTGTATCCATTGGTGGAACAATCAGAGAATCTGGATTTGAAAGACGCAACAAAAATGGCCGAGCATCTGCAAAAAGATATTTTTCCGGATGATAAGGTAGGGTTGATTCACGGCAAGATGAAGGATAAAGAAAAAGACGCGGTGATGAAGGACTTTCTGGACAATAATATTTCTATTTTGGTTGCCACAACGGTCATCGAAGTCGGCATCGATGTGCCGCGCGCATCCTTGATGGTCATTGAACATGCGGAGCGTTTCGGCCTGTCGCAACTCCATCAACTGCGCGGCCGTGTGGGCCGGCGTGATATTCCATCGAGCTGCATCCTGCTTGCCGATTATAAAGTGTCCGCGGATGCCCGCAAGCGACTTAAAGTTATGGAAAAAACCACAGATGGCTTTGCACTTGCGGAGGAAGACCTTGTCATTCGCGGTCCCGGAGATTTTCTGGGTACCCGTCAATCGGGACTTCCGGATTTCCGCATCGCCAGCATCATCCGAGACGCCCGTATATTAAATGACGCCAAGGAAGATGCCTTCGCGCTGGCCGCCCGCGATCCGCTTCTTGAAAAACCGGAACACGCCATTCTTAAAACCGCGCTGATCGCAAAATGGCAGGGCAAACTGGATCTGGCCAGGACAGGCTGAGGAGAAAGTCAAAATTTCAGGAATAAAGAGGATGATGGTTTCGTAAAAGTTATCTTTGATTTATTTTGTTATTTAAAATATTGGAACACTTATGAAACGCGCATATTACAATGACTCCATTGCTAATTTTTTAACTACTTCTCCTGAAGAAATATTTCAGAAAATAGCGCTGAAAAACGAATTTTCCTTGGAACAAAATCAGAAGGATGCTTGGTTGGCAGAAATCATCATTTTGAAGGAAGTTTTAACTACTTACAGTGGATCAATTTATTTTGAATATTCAATTCCACGCATGGGGCAACGAATTGATGTTGTACTTCTAATTGGGTCAGTTATTTTTGTCCTGGAATTCAAAATGGGTGAAAAAGAATACAACGCCAATGCAATAGATCAGGTTATGGACTATGCCTTGGATTTAAAGAACTTTCACGAATCAAGTCACGAACAATTCATTGCCCCAATTCTAATTGCAACAAAAGCGAAAAATATATATTCGATTGTCGCAACAACACCACAAAACGACAAGTTACTTCAACCGATCAAGAGTAATGCTGGATTGCTAGGGAAAATAATTGAAGATGTATTGTGTTTTAGTGAAGGCACCGAAATTAACCGAAGCCAATGGGAGCAGGGGCGATATTGTCCAACTCCAACAATCATCGAAGCGGCGATGGCCCTTTACAGTAAGCATTCTGTGGAGGACATTACCCGCAGAGATGCCGACGACATAAATCTCACTCAAACGACAGATGCAGTATCTGCAATTATTCGTTCATCAAAAAAGAATTCACGCAAATCCATTTGTTTCGTAACAGGTGTTCCAGGCGCCGGCAAAACATTGGTCGGACTTGATATAGCAACTACACATATTGACAAATCCAATGATCTCTATAGCGTTTTTCTTTCTGGTAATGGCCCTCTTGTAACAATTTTACGTGAAGCATTGGCGCGCGATAAAGTTAAACGAGAGAAGGCTAACGGAGGTAAAATCAAGAAAGGCATGGCGATGAGTGAGGTTAAGATGTTTATCCAGAATGTACACAATTTCCGCGATGAATGTCTTGTTGATCTGACATTAGCCCCTATCGAGCATGTTGCTCTATTTGATGAAGCTCAGCGCGCTTGGAATTTGGAACAAACATCAAGTTTTATGAGCAGAAAAAAGAATCGGCATAATTTCAATCAGTCTGAGCCAGAATTTCTCATGTCGTGTCTAGATAGACATAAAGATTGGGCGGTAGTTGTATGCCTAGTGGGAGGCGGGCAGGAAATAAATACTGGTGAGGCAGGAATCAGTGAATGGATTCGATCACTGGAACGCTCATTTACTGGTTGGGATATTTATATTTCTGATCGGCTTACCGATAGCGAATATAGTGCAGGAGAGATGTTGAAGAAATTAGAGTCGCGTCCCAATGTAAAATACAATGAGTCTTTACATCTTGCCGTTTCAAAACGTTCTTTTCGCGCCGAGAATGTTTCTCTGCTTGTGAAACAATTGCTCGATCGTAGCAATGATGAAGCAAAGGACACACTTGAAAAACTGAAAGAAAAATATCCCATTGTAATCACGCGTGATCTTGGCAAAGCAAGAAAATGGCTAAAGCAACAAGCACGAGGCACGGAGCGATATGGTATTGTTGTTTCATCGCAAGCCGAGCGATTAAAACCCCATGGTATATTTGTAAAATCACCGATGAATCCTGTTAATTGGTTCCTTGAAGGGAAGGATGATGTCCGCTCATCATATTATCTCGAAGATGTAGCAACTGAATTTCATGTCCAGGGATTAGAACTCGATTGGGTATGTATAACATGGGATGCTGATTTCAGGTACGATGCAAACGGTTGGGAGCATTGGTCATTCGTTGGGACTAAATGGAATCATATTAACAAAGAGGAGCGGCAAAACTATCTAAAAAATGCTTATCGCGTACTTCTAACACGTGCTCGTCAAGGCATGGTAATTGTTGTTCCTCCAGGTGATATTGAGGATTGTACTAGACAACCAAAGTTTTACGATCCGACTTTTGATTATTTACAAGAAACAGGTTTTACTGTGATTTAAAATAAATCAAAAGACATAACACTTTATAACAATGAATTGTCTGGTCCTGCATTCAACACAGGGAAAATCGGGATAAAATCTTTATTCTTGACAATTCATGGAAAGTTTACGGTTTGAAAAACTTATGCAATATGTAAAAGCAATTGACATATTGCATAAGAGGTAATTCCGGGGAAACAACACTTAGCTCAGTATCTTGGTCAAGATAATTATGTGTTATGTCTCTGGCCCCCGAACATACCGAAAAAAAGCAATAGTGCGGGAAACCGGAAATAAGGTACTGTCGGTCCCATTAATATTAAAATAATTTAAAGGAGCAAAAAACATGCTACAGATGGATCTCAACACGCTATTTTCATTACAGGGTAAAGTCGCTTTGGTCACTGGCGGATCACGGGGAATCGGTAAAATGATCACCCAGGGCCTGCTGCAGGCGGGCGCAAAAGTCTATATCACGGCAAGAAAAAAAGCGGTCTGCGAAGAGGTGGCAAAGGAGCTTTCCGTTTTTGGCCCGTGCATTGCCATCGCATCCGATATTGGCACGCCCGAAGGCCGGGCAGAGCTTCTGCAGGCATTGGGCCAAAAAGAAGATAAGCTCCACATTTTGATTAACAATGCCGGCACAAACTGGGGTGGGGAATTTGACAAGTATCCGGACGAGGCCTTTGAGAAAGTTCTTCATCTTAATGTCAGTGCCATATTTTCCATGACCCGTGATTTTATCCATTTGCTTGAGCGCGCGGCGTCCAGCGAAGATCCGGCCCGGGTGATCAATATTGGCTCCATGGACGGCCTCCATATCCCAACGGTCGCCCATACCGGTACCTTTGCCTATACATCGAGCAAGGCAGCGGTGCATCATCTGACCCGGAATCTGGCAGTAACGCTCGCTCCGCGCCACATCACCGTGAACGCCATTGCACCTGGTTTTTTCCCGAGCAAGATGACGGAATTCGTTTTCGATAAGCATCTGGCGGATATCGAAGAAAACAGCCTTTAGAAGCGTGTAGGAAAACCCGAGGAAATGGCCGCTGTCGCCATTTATCTGTGCTCGAAAGGCGGCGCCTACACGAACGGAGCGGTGATTCCCGTTGATGGCGGAACTTCCATCAACCACCAGCATATGAGATTTTAAACGGTTTATCTAGAGGCATGAAGGTGCTGGAATAATTAATGAAACCCCGCTTTTCGGAAGAAAGCGGGGTTTCATATTTTGACGAATTCCGGTGGCATAACACTTAATTATATTGCGTAATAGAGTGGTGACCGGATGCCTGACCATTAATTTTTTTTGGCTAAAAATACATTTCGAACTTTTAAAGGCGGATACCATGAATAATGAAAGGCTATGGACAAAGGATTTTGTCACTGTGTCCGTAGTTAATTTTTTAGTTTTTTTGACACATTTCTTATTGCTCGTCACTATCGCTTCTTATGCCGTCGATAAATTCCAGGCTTCCACAAACATGGCGGGTCTTGTTGTAGGTATTTTTATTATTGGCGCTTTAATCGGTAGATTGGGGACGGGGCGGATTATTGAAGATGCAGGGAGTAAGAGAGTTTTAATTGTCAGTACTCTGTTTTTTATTATCACGTCCGCATTATATTTTGCCGCAACCAATTTAACTCTATTAATCATCATCCGGTTTATACACGGGGTTGTTTTCGGGGCAGCCAGCACCGCGACAGGAACAATCGTCGCCCAGATTATTCCGAACAGCAGGCGCGGTGAAGGCATTGGCTATTACAGCATAGGTGCAGTAATAGCAGTTGCGCTGGGACCTTTTGCGGGCGTCCTTTTAATTCAGCAGGCAGATTTCAGGATGATTTTTATGGTTATTTCGATATTAGCTGCCGGCAGTTTTGCCATGTCTTTTGTGTTGAGTAAGCCGATCTGTAAATCACCCGTGCAAAATCAAGTCAAAGCTGTGAAAAGTTTTCAAATCTCAAATTTCTTTGAATTCAAAGCGATACCGATTTCTATTATCATTTTAGTCATTGGTTTTAGTTATTCCGGTGTGTTGGCTTTTATATCGTTATACACGAAACAGATTCATCTGGAAGACGTGGCAAGCTTCTATTTTCTCGTATATGCTATTACGGTCTTGGTCTCGCGGCCTTTTTCCGGTCGCTTATTTGATATGAAAGGTGCAAAGTATGTCGTATATCCCTGCATTTTTATTTTTGCTGTCGGGATGCTCTTATTCAGCCAGGCCAATCACGGCATTACTTTATTATTGGCGGGAGCAGTCATTGGGCTGGGTTATGGTAACTTTATATCTTCTGCTCAGGCAATTTCAATGAAAGAAGTCTCGCCTCATAGATTGGGGCTGGCAACATCTACATATTTTATTTTTGTAGATTTAGGGTTTGGCGTAGGACCGTACTTACTCGGTTCCTTAATTCCATTCACCGGATACCGTGGCTTATATTTAATAATGACCGTGGTGATACTCGCGGCGATTCCTCTTTACTACTTTTTGATTGGAAGAAAAGCATCCGACGGATAGTTGCGCACAGGCAATCATTATTTTTGACGGATGGGTCAGGATCACTAATTTGTAACAAAAACAGGAGGCGTGAAAAGTGAAAAATACTTCACCAATAGCCATTACAATCAGCCGACAGTTAGGTTGTGGAGGGGCATATGTAGGACAGCAGTTGGCAAAAAAATTGAATGTATTTTACGCAGACCGCGAAATCATCAGCCAGGCAGCCAAACAGTTTTCAGTATTAGAAGAGGATTTGACATCGCGCGATGAGAAGAAACTTTCATTTTGGCAGTCTTTCCTGCGAGCCTATGCCGTGGCGCCGGATGCCTATGTGCAACCACGAATTTTGCCCCCGTCAGACCATGAGCTGTTTAAAACCGAGAGTGAAATAATATCGCGTATCGCCAAAGAGCGCTCGGCCGTTATTATCGGACGATGTGGTTCTTATATTCTTCGTGACCATCCGAATCATATCAGCATATTTTTGCACGGTAATAGAACTTACCGTAAAAGTCAGATTCAAAGACGATATACTGTAACAGAAGAAGCTGCCCGGAAAATGATTGCCCAAAGTGATAAAGAAAGAGCTCTCTATCATCGCACGGTTACAGGATATGAATGGATGGATGCCAGGCGATACGACATCTCAATTGATACAAGCAAAATAGATTTTGCAAAAAGCACAGAGCTCATCATGAAATACCTGGAATTAATTTAAGGCAGGCCCCGCACCCTTAAGCGCGCGCGTGCGGGGCGTTGTTGCCTTATGAACTTCCTGCTCCTCATCCGACTGTTCCGGGAGAATTGAACCGGGTTCGTATCATTCCAGATGTTAACAAAGTAAAATCTATTTCAACACGGTTCGGCGGTCGGGGACGAGATCGCAAAGCCTTCGCGATTATTTTCTGGAGCATATAGGAAAAATCGTGTAGATTAAAGCTGCATGTATGCGTTTTGTCCGGAATGAGACGGTGGTGCAGGTAGTGCGGGGAGACATCCCTAAGAATTGATGAGGAGGAAGATGAATACCTTGAAGACAGGCGTTGTGGTTGTCGCGGCATTATTTTCCTTCACATGTCTTTTCAGCAGCGCTGCTGTGGCGAGCAATACGGTTGCCGGTACAGAAGAAATTACCGGCAAAGAAATTCAAAATAAAAGAACGGGAAAAGAAACTGGGGTAAAAAAGAAGCATTGCGGGAAAAAAGAAAAAAGCGTGATCACGGGAAGTATTGAACAACGGAGGACCGCTTTGCAGACGTCTTTCCGGAAGGCCGGAATCAGCCAGGACGAGATTAATGAACTATTTTCCGACGAGCGGATCGAGATCTACCACAATATATATTTGTCATCGGTACCGAAAGAAGGCGAGAAGAAAAAGAAGAAGCTGAGTTACTTCGATGAGGAGTTCGGCCTGCTCAAACCGGAGTCCATTGAATCCGGAAAAAGAATCATGGCGGAAAACAAAGAACTCTTTGAGAAGCTGGAAAGTCGCCATGGTATTCCCGCCAATTACATTGTGGCTATTATCAGGGTAGAAACAAATTTCAAAGAGTATCTCGGCGAATACGGCGTTTTCAATGCCCTTTATACGATGGCCATGCTCAGTAAAAGAGCAAAGCGCGTTCAAATGGCCAGTAGAGAACTGGTCACATGGGTAAAAATGTGCAAGCAAAGGAGCATTGACCCGTTTACTGTGAAAGGTTCCTGGGCCGGCGCCTTTGGCATTCCCCAGTTTATGCCTTCATCGTATGTTATTTTTGCCGTGGATGAGAATAACGATGGGATAATCGATCTGTATGATTATCCCGATGCTTTAGCCAGCGTCGCCAATTACCTCCGTCGTGTGGGCTGGAAAACCGGCGACGAGAAAAGAATGCGCAGGGCCGTCTATCGTTACAACCATCAGAAAGCCTACGTCAACGCCGTCTTTGCGTATGCAGAGAGCATCTGAAAAATCCATGTGCGACGAGGGTCAGTGAATTAGAGGCGTTCTGCCAGGGATGTGGGATGTCCGGTGCATTCGGGGATAACCTAATAAACTAATACCCTGACCACCTGAAGGTGGCGCGAGGTCACACGAGGCCACTCGATGCGCCCTACAATATGCGGGAATACCATGGCGCATTCGGGGATAACGCATGGTCTTGATAATATGGGGTTTGAATCCATATTCTAACGAAAAATTGATTATTAACAGGATGAAGATATGTCATTTGTCAGACCGGAAATTATCAGGCCCCCCAGCGAGCACGACAGTTATTATCTCCCGTTGACGTCGGGATGCTCTAACAATTCATGTACCTTTTGCAACTTTTCATTTTCGAATCTCGGTATCCGCGATCTTGAGGACGTCAAGCGAGAAATCGATGCCATGTCCCTGTATGTGAATTCCCGCATGTTGATGCCGGGGCAGCCCCGGGTTGTTTACTACATATTGCAGCAATGGAACGGGAAGAAAGTCTTTCTTCAGGATGGCGATGCCTTGGTCTATCCTTATCCCAAACTGCTTTCGGCTTTGCAGTATCTTAACCAAAAGTTTCCCAAGATCCAGCGCGTTGCAAGCTACGCCACGCCGCAGGACATTCTCAGGCGCACGGTTGCGGAATTGAAGACGCTCAAAGAGCAGAAGCTTGGAATTCTGTATATGGGTGTGGAAAGCGGCGATGACGACGTGCTGCGGAGGATTCAGAAAAACGCTACCCACGATCAAATGGTGGAAGCCGCCCAAAAAGTGAAGGAAGCCGGCATCCTGCTCTCTGCTACGGTTATCCTCGGGCTTGGCGGAGTCAAAGGCAGTGCCAGGCATGTATCGGAGACGGCCAGAATTCTGACGGAAATGGACCCGGACTTTGCAGGCGCATTGACCTTGACACTGATCCCCGGAACTGCGCTTTATAAGGAATGGGAGCGCGGCGAGTTTGAGCTGATCACGCCGTTTGATTCTTTGCGGGAGCTGAAAGGGCTTGTCGAGAATTCAGCTTTCACCAACTGTTTTTTCAGCTCCATGCATGCGTCAAATTATTTCGCGATCCGGGGCACGATGCCCAAAGACAAGGACAAAATTCTCAAACAGTTAAGTGCCTTATTGTCCCGGAAAGATCCCCACATGCTGCGGCCGGAATCTATGCGAGGACTTTAGTGGATAGTGGATGGTTGATAGTGCATGGAATAGTGCCCCGGTTTCTTTTGACAAATCGACCTTCAGAGACTATGCTGAATCCCAATCGAAAAACGGAATATTTTCGGTAATCCAAAATAATACAAGGATCTCCTGCTCCTATGGATATTAAACGTTTAAATCCCCTGTTCACGGCCCGCTCTGTTGCCCTCATCGGCGCGTCTAGCAACCCCAGAAAATGGGGTCACATCATGTTGAAAAACCTTATTAATGGCGGCTTTGAAGGAAACATCTATCCCATCAATCCCGATGCAGACGAACTGCTGGGGAAAAAGGTCTATAAAGCTATGGAAGATGTTCCGGAAACACCCGACCTGGCCATTATCGTTGTTCCGCCGAAGGCGGTACTCTCCGCCATGCAGGCTTGCACTGACAAGGGTATTAAAGCAGCAGTCGTCATTACGGCAGGTTTTGCGGAACTGGGCCTTGAGGGCAGGCGGCTTCAGGACGAGATGGTCAAAACGGCCCGCGCAAAGGGCATGGTGATGGTGGGGCCCAACTGCAACGGTATCATGAGTCCTTGGGAGAAACTCTACGTTGATTTTCCCAGTTTTCATGTTCCACCGGGAAGCATTGCCCTCGTTTGCCAGAGCGGGGGCATTGTTGACGGCCTCGCGCGGCAGATCATGATCAAAGGCATGGGATGCAGCCTTTGCGTGGCAAGCGGCAACGAGGCGGACCTGCATATGGAAGATTACCTGGCTTATCTTGCGGATGATCCCCGCACCAGCGTCATCCTCTGTTACATTGAAGGTTTCAAGGATGCTGAGAGATTCTATAGCATTGTCCGTGATGTAACGAAGAAAAAACCGGTTGTGGCCTATAAAGCGGGCAAAACACAGGCCGGCGCGAAAGCGGCAATGTCCCATACGGCATCCATTGCGGGCAGCGATGAGATCTTTGACGGTATCTGCAAACAAGCGGGAATTCTCCGGGCGAAGAATCTGCATCATCTGCTTAATTTAGGCACCGCTTTTATGAACCAACCGCTCCCCAGCGGACGGAGAATTGGCATTGTCACGGCAGGCGGCGGATGGGGGGTCATGGCCGCTGACGAATGCGTGTCTCTGGGCCTGGACATGGCAAATCTCCCGGATGAAACAATCAAACGGCTCGATGCTTTTCTTCCGGCCTGGTGGAATCGGGGCAATCCGATTGACCTGGTAGCGGGAAGTGATCCCGATGATGTCCTGCGTGTTGTCGAGACGGTGCTGGCGAGCACGGACGTGGACGGCGTAATCTACATCGGCCTGATGCCGGCTCTGAAGTTCACGCAGCAAGAGCTGATGCAGAGAGGAACTGCGGGAGAAGGTTGGGGAGATGCGCTTGTTCGGACCTCGGTCGAGGTTGTACAACATCTGCGCGGTCTCGCCTGGAAATATGAAAAGCCCGTTGTCATTGCTTCTGAACATCTGATTGCATCCGCCGAGCAGGAAGCGCACACACTGCATGCCATCGGGCAGGCCGGCAGCATGTGCTATGAGATGCCCTACGAGGCTGCCGAGGTCATGGCGGCGCTTGTCAGCTATGGAAAATGGAGAGAGTAGGATAAATGAGAATCGCAATTGTCGGTATCGGCGGGGTAGGGGGATATTTTGGCGGCAAGCTGGCCAGAGAGTACGCAGGTTCCGAGAAGCATGAAATCATCTTTGTTGCCCGTGGAGAACATCTTAAAGCCATTCAGCAAAACGGCTTACAGTTATTCACGCGAGAAGGCAATTACGTCGTTTGGCCGAACATTGCCACGGATAATCCGGCTGTAGCCGGCATATTCGATCTGGTTTTCTTTTGTGTCAAAAGTTATTCACTGGAGAGTTCAGCAAGCTCTTTAAAAGCCAACATCAGCAAAGATACGGTCGTTATTTCGCTGCTCAACGGCGTGGACAGCGCTGAAAGGCTGCGGGCTGAGCTTCCCGAGGCGACTATTGTCGCCGGCAGTGTCTATATCATCACCCACATTGAAAAACCTGGTGTTGTCCATCAGGAGGACGGTGCTTGTAAACTGACGTTCGGTACGGATAACGCCGAATCGACTAAACAATATTCAAATATTCTGGATATCTTACTAAAAGCAAAAATCGATGCCACATTAACGGACAAAATATCCGTGATTTTGTGGTCAAAATATTTACTCATGTGCCCACTGGCGTCTCTGACATCTGCCACCGGCAAGACATATGGCGCTATTCTGGAGGATTCCGAGCTTAAGAAGAAGGCAAGGGGTATGATGCAGGAAGTCGCCGCAGTTGCAAAAGCACGCCATATCGATCTGCCGGAAAATACCGTCGATAAAACTATGGAGATGGTTGCCCGTTTTGGCCACAATTCAAAAACATCCATGCAGTTGGACCGGGAAAAAGGCAATCAGACTGAAATAGATACGCTGACCACCTTTCTTTGCCAAGCCGGCCGCGAATCGGGGATTCCCACCCCACTGCACGACGACGTATTAAGGCAATTAATTGCTTGATTAACGATGGTCTCGTAAAAAATCAATTTGTCCCACTTTTGTCATAAACTTTCAGGTCACGCGTTCCTGAGTAGAGTCCATGTCGCAATATTATAAATCGTCAGTTCATGTCCTCCGCCAGCGGGGGACATGATTAAACTCTCAAAAAAAAATCATATCTGTTTGACAAAACAACGGGATTTGTTATAGGTATGATCCCTTAAAAAGTGTGTCGCAAAGCGACATTTAATTGCTTTTAGGTAGATAATGAAGGTGGGAAAAATGAAAAATATCTCTATCGGCTTGATTGGTTTAGGCAACATCGGTACCGGTGTCGTCAAATTACTGCAGCAAAATGAAAAGCTCATTGCACAGAAGCTCGGCGCGAAATTGGTTTTAAAGAAGATTGCCGATATAAATATTACGTCGCCTCGCGGCGTCAAAATTCCCAAGCATTTACTCACGACCGATGCCCTTGATATTATTAATGATCCGGAAATATCTATTGTAATTGAACTGATGGGCGGTTACGAACCGGCGCGAACCTTTGTGCTGGAGGCCATTAAAAACGGAAAGCATGTGGTTACCGCCAACAAGGCTATGCTGGCAACTTACGGCAATGAAATATTTCCGGCCGCGCAGAAAAAAAGCGTGGACATCGGTTTTGAAGCCAGCGTCGGCGGGACGATTCCGATCATTAAAACACTTAAAGAATCTCTGGTCGCCAACAAGATTAATTCCATTGTCGGCATCATGAATGGAACTTGTAACTTCATTCTAACCAAGATGACCGACGAAGGAAAACCCTTTGATGTTGTATTAAAAGAAGCCCAGCAGCTTGGTTTTGCTGAAGCCGATCCGACTTTTGACATTGAAGGTATTGATACTTCACATAAAATGGCGATTGTTCTGTCGCTCGCTTACGGGAAAAAAGTCAATCTCAAAGATATTTATCTGGAAGGTATTACGAAAATCAGCGGCGAGGACATCGCTTTTGCCAGGGAATTGGGATATCGGATTAAGCTGCTGGCGATCGGCAGACTCAAAGGTAATGCGGTGGAAGCCAGAATCCACCCAACAATGATTTCTTCAGGACATCTGCTGGCAAATGTCAACCGGAACTACAATGCCTTTCATCTGGTGGGAGACGCCTCCGGTCCGGTCTTTCTTTTCGGCCAGGGTGCGGGTATGATGCCCACGGCCAGCGCTGTATTCAGTGACATTTTCGACAGCGCGCGTAATGTTATGAAAGGTATTTCCGGACGTGTGCCGCTAAGATCAATTAATGAAACGGGCATGAAAGATATCAATCTGATACCGATGGATAATATTGAGACCAAGTATTATTTCCGCTTCTCCGTCCTTGATCGTCCAGGCGTTTTATCAAAAATATCCGGCATTCTTGGAGAGAATAACATCAGTCTCGCTACGGTTATCCAAAAGGCCAGAGAAGAGGCAGGGTCCGTTCCCATAGTTATGACGACCTATAAAGCAAAAGAAAAAGATGTGCGTAAAGCGCTGAAAAAAATAGACAAGCTCGATATTGTCCGGGACAAAACCATTCTTATTCGTATTGAAGATGAATTGTAAGTTACACAAAGGGAAAACGTATGAAATATATCGTATTATTGGGTGATGGCATGGCGGATTACCCAAGTCAGCAGCTTGGTGGAAAAACCCCGCTGGAGTGCGCTCTGACCCCATTTCTTGATCAGATATCTGGGCTGGGAACTCTGGGACTGGTTGATACTATTCCAAAGGGCTTCACTCCTGGTTCCGATGTGGCCAACCTGAGCGTATTGGGATATGATCCGGTCGAAACCTACACAGGCCGTGGTCCGCTGGAAGCGGCCAGTATGGGTATTAACCTGGGTCCTCATGATATTGCCTATCGTTGCAATCTGGTGAGTATCGGTGAAAAAGACACTGACCAGGCCTTTATGGATGATTTTACCGCCGGACATATTTCTTCAGCCGAGGCCCGAGAAGTTATTCTGGGCATCAACAAGAGGCTCAATTCGTCTCAATATCAATTTTATCCGGGCGTTGGCTACCGCCATTTGCTGGTGTGGCGCAATGCCACCGGATCTCCGCAAACCACACCGCCACATGACATTCCGGGCAAGGCCATCGCCCAATATCTCCCCCAGGGAGATTGCGCGGGCGATATTAATGAGCTGACGGCAAAAGCGGCGGAGATTTTAAAAGACCACCCGGTCAACGCCAAGCGCCTGGCGGATGGTAAAAAGCAGGCGAATTCC
>CAIVDK010000396.1 GCA_903904655.1 uncultured delta proteobacterium
AATTTTTATAAATGCGGCAATGAAACCTCCCATCCCCACTGGCTGTCCTGGGCGCCGCTTCCAGGCCGCAATTTTCACGATCCGTCAAGTTTCGGGAACCTTATTTTTGAATAATGATCCGTCTGTTCTTTCTCGTCATAATCTTTCAGGTCACGCGTTCCGTGCAAGCGAAGCACGACATGGAATCCAGGAAGATCAATCTTCTTGACATGATTAGCTAATCTATCAAGACTTAATCATTCCCGCTTCCAGAAAGCTAAAATAACCGCTGCGATTAAAGATGATGTGGTCAAGTAATGAAATGCCTAGTATCACACCCGCCGCTTTCAGTTGGTTAGTAATCTCAGCATCGGCGGTCGATGGTTCCAGACTGCCCGCAGGGTGATTGTGTGCAACGATAATTGCAGCCGCTCGATCCACCAGAGCGTCCGCGAATACCTCGCGCGGATGCACCGGCGTGCGATCAACAAGACCAATGGACACCACCCGGATGTTCAATATTTCATTGGCGCCGTTAATGCTGGCGCAAAGAAAATGCTCCTGTTTTCGGTCGGCATAATGACGCACATGGGGAAGCAGATCGGCCGGTGTTTCGATCTTTGCTCCTTCCGGTTTTATCTGACGGCGTGCGTACTCCAGCGCCGCAAGAATCAAGGCGGCTTTTGCGTCGCCCACACCTGCGAACTCACGCAAGTCATCTGCCCGGACATTCAGTCCCTTCTCGTCTATGACCTTGACCAGGTTGGCAGCCAGTGCCATCACGTCCATTGCCATTGTGCCTTTACCGAGTAGCACAGCCAGCAATTCCTGATCGCTCAGCGACGCTGCGCCGTTTTGGAGCAGCTTCTCGCGCGGCCGGTCTTGCTTGGGAATGTCTTTTATCCGCTTCTTCATCATTTATGCCGCCAGTAAGTGAGTTTTGATGACTGTTATCGCCATACTGTCAAAAATGCCGCCCGTATCCGTGTATTTGTCATCGGCCAGTTCGTCATAGCGTCCCAGATCGTTGTACGTGACCTGTATTTCGCTGTTCACCTGGCCCCGGTAAGCGGTTTCCAGAAAAATACTGTCTTCCCGATGTTTCTGGACCGTTTCGGCAATCGCAGGGTCTTCCACTTTCGCCTCCGTGACCTGTCGGATGTAAAGCGCTTCCTCATCGCTGATAGTGAACTTGCTGCGGATTTGGTCAATCATATTCTGCACGGATACTTTCACAATGGGTGGTCCCACACCTTGATTACCCCCGCCCGATCGGAGTTTTACCTTGCCGCCTGTGCTCTTGACTTCTCCTTGATACTCGACCGCCGCCTTGATTACTTCGGTCTGGCGAATCTGCTTCATCAATTCCGAAACGCTGCCCTGCTTGATCAGTTGGGGGCCTACTGCCTCGGCAAAAGTCGTAAATTCTTTCATGGTATCCGAAAAAGTAAAGAAACACGTCAGAAAATGGAAGCTCTTGACCAGACGGGCAAGCAAGTAAACAAACGATTTCCGATCTTCAAGTGAAGTAAGTCTGGCCTGAAACCGTAAGCGCAGGCCACTAATTTTATACTGCACCTGGGCATCCGTACCCGTTGCCGCCAGTTGCACAAAGTCATGCGCGTCAGCCTGTGAAAAAACACCCGCCGCAATAATGTCATCATATAATTTGGTGCAAAGCGCTGGGTCGGGTTCCGCCGGTACAAAGGGCGTGCCTTGCCTATATTTTGCAAATGCCTTCAAGATTGCCGACGCGTTGTTGGTGAAGTCAACCACGACGACATCTTTTTTCCCTTCATGGCAGCGGTTCAGGCGCGACACGGTTTGCACCGCGTTGCGATCCATCACCGGTTTGTCCAGAAACATTCCGGCCAAAAGCGGCTGATCAAACCCGGTCTGGAATTTGTTAGCCACAATCATCAACCGGTAATCATCGCCTGCAAATCGATCTTCGATCAATTCGCCGTCCTTTAATTCGTTGACGGCATGTTCACTGATGGATTTGTTGGTTTCCGTATGCACGAAATCGGAAAAGGCATAAAGCGCTTTGTAGTCCGCGCCGCGTTCCTTGAGCTTCTCTTTGATAATATTGAAATAGAGCAAACCGGCCATGCGTGACGTGGCGACAATCATCGCTTTGGCACGGCCGCAAATCAGCGGCTTCACATCTTTTTCGAAAATACGAAGCATGACCTCCGCCTTGTATTGAATCAACCCCTCATCCTGGTAGGCCAGGTTTTGCAGCGCTTTGGCTACAACGCCTTTGGAATAGAGCTTTTCTTCATCCAGCTTCGGAACAACCGGGCAATGCAGGTTATAAAGCGTCTTATAGGAAATGATGCTTGCCGCCACATCCACAATGTAACCTTCGGCAATGGCTTCCGCTTCGCTGTAGGTATCGAACGGCGCGCCAAAAAGCGTCACAGTGGCCGGGGACGGGGTGGCGGTGAAGGCCACAAAAAGCTGGTTTTTGTCATACTCCCGGATAATCCGGGCAATTTTTTCTTCTTCGTCTGTTACATCATCCTCAGTATCCACCGCATCGGGGTCATCCGGCTTGCGAAACGGCACACGGATGGCAACGCCCATCTGCCCTTCCTGCGAACGGTGGGCCTCATCAATCAGGAAAGCCACCCGCATGTTTTTCAGCTCCGATCTTTCTTGAAGTTCATCCAGAATCCAGGCGAATTTCTGTATGGTCGTGACAATGATCGGCTTGCGATCTTTGAGAAAACGCAGCAGATCATCGGAGCGATCCGCAAGTCCGACAACATCCTTTAAATGGGTAAAATGAACAATATCTTTGCGGATGTTTTTGTCCAGGGTCGTGCGATCAGTCAGAATAAAGGTGATATCCACCATTTTTTCGGTAGAGTCCGGTTTGTACAGGCTGTGCAGCCGGTCAGCCAGCCAGCACATCGACAACGTCTTGCCACTCCCCGCGGAGTGATCAATCAGATATTTCCTCCCGGTATCTCCGGTTGCGGTAAAATGGGCCAAAGCATTCTCGGCGACTTTTCGCACCATGCGGCTCTGGTGGTAACGTGGCGCAAGAGTTGCGGCCGGTTGAGCCGGTTTGTCTTCATCCGCCTCACGCTCAGGCACGCGCACCAGGAAAAACGACAACATCTCCAATAACTGATCGCGGGACAGAACTTCGCGATAGAGAAACTCGACGGGATATTCTTTGCCACCTTTCGTGAGCTGTTCGTTTACGAGCCCCATATTGTGCCAGCGGAAGTTTTCCACCCGGCGAGGGTCGGTTGCCGCCATCACGTCACTGGTGTCGGCGGCCAGATAGAGAAACGGATGCCGGAAAATCCGATGGGAATGGTCGCGGGCGGTAAACTGCGTCACGGCGTCATGGACGTTTTGATTCTTTTCGTGCTTGAGCTCCAGGGCGACAATCGGCAGGCCGTTTAAGAAAAAGACAAAGTCTATCTCCTGATTTGTGTCGCCAAAGTAAAAGTGGGGCCGGAAGGTGATACGGTTTTCGCCATGCTTTTTTGCCGCCGCGCTTTCACTGGAACGGGGCTTGGGATAGAAAAGGCGAAACTCCTGGCCGCGAACCTTCAAACCATGGCGCAGGAGCATCCAAAGCGGCGTATGGTTTAATTCTTTGCGCAGCGCACGAAAAACCTCGTCACGGGCATCCGTCCCGTAATCGTCAGCGAGTTTTTGAAGCTGGTCGGCCTGCGTGGCCTTTAAGAAAGCCCAGAGATGGTCTTCGGCAAGATAATGTTCTGTGTCTGTGATATCAGTCTGTTCGATGACGCCATACTGATGTTCGCGGGTGAGAAAGTTGGCAATGTGTTCCTGGAATTTCAGCTCCGGTGCTTTCTTTCTAGCCATAGGCTTTCACCTTCTTCAGATCAGATTCAGATATACGCCGCTGACCGGTGACGCATTCGTGGATCAGGGATTTGCGAAAGGCAGTGAGGGTAGTAATTTGCGATTCCATATTTCTGCGTATTTGCTTTTGTTGAAGCATTCTTCTTTCTGAGTCTGCAATAATGGTTCGTTGCACGTCGATGGATGGCAATGGCACACTGATAAGGCCAAGCTCTATGTGACTGAGCCCCTGACGTGATGCCCCCGTGAACGAAGAAAGCACTTGACCCTGCCCAATTGGTGAAGAAAGAAATGACGAAAGGAAACGATAATCAATTTGATGATTACCCCGAATAAAGCAGACATGCTGGTTAACATTACCCGCTCCAAAGTCCTTCGGCACATAGGTACATCGGCCAATTGAAGCACCTGTTATGTTAAGCAAAACATCGCGTGGCTTGATTTGACTGTTCGACATCTCAGCATGAGTTTCTTCAGATATAAACGCAACATCATCTAAATGCAGACCGTCGAAATGTATATTTTGGCTCCTCAGCAAAGGAATCCCTTCATTCAAATAATTCGCTGCACCACCTTCAGGCGTTACGCCACTTCCAATCTTTACTGCCACATCTTTTATTCGCTCTTGTGGCCATTCATCATTTGCAAAAGCTTTGTGGAGTGTTGCATGTACAATAGAATCTAAGGTTTCAATTTGCCGCTGTTTGGCCGCCACTGCCGCATCAATTGCAGCACAGCTTGCGTCCAGAAAAGCCGCAATCCGTTCTTGTTCAGTAGGTGGCGGCAATGGAATATTGAAATACGCAAGTTGTGTCGTCCAATTGACACGAGGCATCTTTGCACCATAGGCCAGCGTATTGCATCGCTCGATAAACCATCGGGAGCCGATGCAGTATCGTAGAAAATTACCAGATACTTTTTCGGGATTAAATGCCAGTATCTCTCCCGTGCATTTACCGTCAAATTTAGCGAGATAATACTTTTCTAAGTATGGTCTCAATTTTCCAAAGAGAACATCACCCTTCTTGAATAACGTAACAGCACTCTCTACCTCTAATGTATTTTGCCGGTTCAGAATTCTTCCAGTTCCGGATTCCAGATCTTCAAGCTCAAGGTAATCCTCTGCTTCGCTTGCTTCGGATGACTTCTCATTCCGTAATGAGACAACATCTTTCAAGCGATCAAACGTCCAACTCTTGGGGAGGGTATCCAAGAAACCTTCGTGCAAGGTGATTGTCTTGTTAAACCCTCTGCCGTCTAGCGTTTCCGGAACTTGTCGCGCTGTTTTTCCGGTGTTCATGACCGTTTCTCTTTCTTTTCCGGCAGGGTGGCGCGGACGACGTCGGCCAGTTGCCGGGCTGTCGGCAGTTTACCTTTCATGTCGGCCGGCAATTTCGACTGCAAATGATATTCGGCCACGCCGATCGGGTTCTGCTTGGTTTTAAGGGCGTATTCGACTTCCACATCCTCTTTCTCGGCACAGAGGATGACGCCGATGGAGGGGTTGTCATCCGGAGCGCGTTCCCTGTCGTTTAAGAGATTAAGATAGAAATCCATCTTGCCTGCATGTTCCGGCTCGAAGGCGCCAACCTTTAATTCAAAAGCAACAAGCGCCTTGAGAAAGCGATGATAAAAAAGAAGATCAATAAAATACTCTTTTTCCCCCAGTGCAATCCGGTGCTGGCGTCCCACAAAGCAAAAGCCGTAGCCCAGTTCCAAAATGAAATCGCGCAGCCGTTCGATCAGACGGTCTTCAAGCTCTCGTTCTTTTACCTCGCGCCGGATGCCGAGAAATTCAAGATTATAGGAGCTTTTCAGCGCCTCGTCCGCCTGTTCGGCTAAGTATTGGGGTAAAGCCAACGGAAAATTGTGCGTTTTCTTTTCCGTAACCGCCCGCTCATACGCTCCGGCTTTGATCTGGTTGAGCAGCACATTGCGCGACCAGCCGAAGCGGGCGGCAGCTTGAAGGTAGTACCAGAGAGCCGCCGGTTCGTTAATCTTGTCGAGCAGAAGCCGGTGATGCCCCCAGGGAATTTCTGCCACAACCTGTGGCAGAAATGTGATTGCTTTGGCATCGGTTAATCTGGACGGGGTTTGCGGTCGTTTATGGTTCCTGGAAAATTCTGCCACAACCTGTGGCAGAATTGACGAACCTTTCCGCTGCTGCATTTCCCGCTTCACCTGCGCGAGAAATGCAGGCTCAGTGTAGGTTGCATAGAGCCTGCGCATGTCCCACACATTGCGCGGCGAAAAGCCCGTCATCTGAGGAAATGCCCGCTGCAAGTCAGCCGAAATCATTTCCACGACCGACTCGCCCCAGTCAAGAACCCGTTGCTTTTCCATAATGGAACGTCCGATGTCCCAATACAGCAGGATCAAATCTCGGTTTACGGCGCGCGCCGCGGAAATCCGGGCGGACAGCACCCTGCCTTTCAGCTCTTCGATGAATTGCCGGTACGCAGGCGATGCCAGGGAAAGCTCTTTAGTTTTGGTCATCTTGCCAGCCCCTCCAGCAGTTTTTCCGCTTCTTTTTCCAGTTTCCAGAATTCCTCAAGCAATTCTTTGGCCGGTGTGGGCGGTTCATAGCGGTAGAAGTATTTATTGGGAAGGATTTCGTAACCCAGTTGCGAGCTGTCCTGCCAGCGGATGATGGGCTTGGCGATTTCCTTCTTTAGAAACTCCTCTATGTTCTCGCCGTGTGGAATATATTCATCATCCTTGACATAGTGGCGGTGCGTCCACGTAACCTCAATGACTTCCGGCTTGTCTTCCATCAATGTCTTGAACTTTTTCGTTACATCGTCCTTGGCGGCAATTTTGAGGATTTCTGTATTTTCGATTCCGTCATTTTTTAATTGCACCAAAAAAGTGAGGTCGCTGTCATAGAATTCCTGTTCCTTCTTAAGCGTCGCGGCGGCAAAGGTCTTTTCGTAAGGTTCTGTGACAGTGGCGGGCTGGTCATTTTCGTCAAACTGCCAGAACACGACGCTGACCTTGTGATATGAAAAATCCTCCCGCCGAAAAATCTTGACCTGATCGTCGGTAAAACCTTTTTTCCAGCCGTCGCGGTAGCGTTCCTCTATCCAGGCGCGGTGTATGTCGGTGATGCGGTTACGCTTGCTGCCGAAAGATTTCGGCTCTTTTTCAAACTGTTTACGGGCGTCGATCAGCATGACACGGCCTTTGTGAGAAGCGGGCTTGTTGTTACGCAAAAGCCAGATATAGGTAAAAATGCCGGTGTTGTAAAAGAGCTGGTCGGGCAGCATGACGATGGCGTCAAGCCAATCGTTTTCCAGAATCCAGCGGCGGATTTCACTTTCATTGGAGCCGCAATCGCCGTTGGAAAGCGGCGAACCATTAAAAATGATGGCTATGCGGCTTTCACCTTTGTCCGGTTCCTTCATCTTCGCCAGCATGGTTTGCAGGAAAAGCAATGCCCCATCGTTGACGCGCGGCATCCCTGCCCAATAGCGTGTTGTTCGCATTTTGCGCGCTTCTGTTTCATAGCCGTCCTTGCCGCCCCAGGTTACGCCGAAGGGTGGATTGGAGAGCATAAAGTCAAACCGGAATTTGGATTCGGGCAACTGGTCGCCCGGCTCCCTGCTGTGCGGATCGTGAGGGATAAGGGAGTTGCCGTAATACACCTTGGCCTGTTTGTCGTTCTTGATGAGCAAGTCGGCCTGGCACACGGCGTAATTAGTGGGGGAAAGCTCGTGTCCATGGACGGTAACGTATTTTTCAACATTGTCCTTTTCTTTTTGCGTAGCGGCACGGTCAAGCAGGTGTTCTTTGGTTACTGACAACATGCCGCCGGTCCCGCAGGCCGGGTCATAAATGGACAGGTGGCGGTCGGGAATGGGAATATCGAGAAGCTCAACCATCAAACGGATGACTTCGCGTGGCGTGAAATGATCTCCGGCTTCCTCACCGCTTTGTTCTGAAAAACGCCGGAGCAGTTCCTCATAAATGTACCCCATCTCCAACGGCGAGAGGCTATCAGGGCCGAGTTCCATTTCCTTATACTGGTTCAAAATCGGCGCAAGACGGTTATTCTTGACCATCTGTCCGATGGTGGCCCGGTAATTGAAGTGTTCAATGATGTCATTCACATTTTCCGAAAATCCGTTGATATAGGCGCGGAAATTTTCTTCAAGAAGCGCATGGTCTTCTTCATAAACCCGGCGCAAGGTCCAGTCGGTTTTATTAGAGAACGGCGCGCCGCTGGTTTCCAGCCCCTTGACCAGCTTGGCAAGTTCTTTTTCCGTGTGCTTTGGCCGTTTGGCAAGCACTTCCGCCGCCCTGTCTTCCCGCCATTTGAGCAGTACGCACTCCAGACGGCGAATCACAATAATCGGTAAAATGACGTTCTGATATTCGTAAGCTTTGAACTTGCCGCGCAAACGCTGCGCGGATTTCCATATTTCATCAGCAAGATTATCAAGTTTCTGTTTATTTAGTGCAAGCGTCATTGATTTGATGTCCTGTTGTGAAGATCAGGGAGATTTATCCCCGGATAAATTTTATTAACTAAGCGACATATTAC
>CAIVDK010000397.1 GCA_903904655.1 uncultured delta proteobacterium
CAAGAAACGGAAAGAAAATAAGTTGTCTTCAAACGACCCCGTGTAAAAAGGACATCCTCCCTTAAAACACCCCAGGCCACATGAGGAAGCCAGGCAATTTTTAGATTGAGCTTTGTTTTCAACCATTGTTCCCTATTGCATTATTTAAAGATAATCCCTTGATGTTCAAGAGAAATTCATTGTCATCCCGGTTAAAAATATATTCCACTTCTAATTCCAAAGATGGTATAAGAACGCACTTTGGAAAAGGCAGTAATATTTTAAGGAGCGTTTTGTGACTAAAAGCTTAAAAATAAAAAATCTTCTCGATAAACAGGTCATTATTCTGGACGGAGCCACTGGCACCGAGCTGCAGGAAAAAGGGATGCTGGCGGGTGTCTGCCCGGAAATCTGGTGCCTGGAAAATCCAACCGTCATTCAGGGCGTCCATGCGTCCTATCAAAAGGCCGGCGCCCAGGTCGTCTATACCTGCACCTTCGGCGCGAATCGTTTCAAACTCAAGCAATACGGCGTTAAAAAAGATGTCTATTCGGTGAATAGGGAGTTGGCGCGCCTGGCCAAACAGGCTTGTGGAAAAAAAACGCTTATTGCCGGAGACATCGGTCCCACCGGTTTATTTATCGAGCCCTTTGGCCCGCTTTCCTTTGAAGAAGCGGTGGACGCTTTCAGAGAACAGGCGCGCGGTCTGATCGACGGCGGCTGTGATTTGATTGTGATCGAAACCATGATCGATATTCAGGAAGCGCGCGCGGCCTTACTGGCGGTGAAAGAACTTTCGGATATCTTCACCATGGTGTCCATGACGTATGAAAAAGACGGACATACGCTGGGCGGAACACCCCCGGAAAGTGCGCTCATCACCTTGCAGAGTCTGGGCGCGGATGCCGTGGGCTGCAATTGTTCCGCCGGTCCCGAACAAATGGTGGAATTTATCACCGCGATGAAGCCTTACGCAACCGTCCCGCTTCTGGCCAAACCCAATGCCGGCATGCCCAGACTTGAGGGTTTGAAAACCGTTTTCGACATGGATGCCAAAACATTTGCCGCTTATGCCAAGAAGCTTGTGGCGGCAGGCGCCAATCTGCTGGGCGGTTGCTGTGGAACGACGCCGGATCATATTCAATCGTTGGTCAAAGCGGTGACGGGTAGAAAACCGGTCAAACCCCGTCGCACGTCAGTTGCGGCGCTTAGTTCCGCGCGGAGTTTTTTGCATCTGGATGAGAATCAGTCGCTGTTTGTGGTCGGTGAAAGGATCAATCCCACAGGGAAAAAAGCCCTGCAACAGGAACTGATGGAAGGCAAAATGTCCATTATCCGCCAGATGGCGCAGGAACAGGAAGCGCAGGGCGCTTCTCTTCTGGATATCAACATTGGCCAGCCGGGCATCGATGAAGTTCAAACGATCAAAAAAGTGATTGGACTTTTATCCACTTCAGCCCGCTTGCCGCTGGTGATTGATTCATCCAGGGTCGAAACCATTGAAGCCGCGTTACGGATCTATCCGGGCCGGATGCTGATCAATTCTATTTCCGGTGAAAAAGAAAAGCTAGCCAGACTTTTACCACTTGCCGCAAAATACGGCGCGATGTTTATCCTGCTGCCGTTAACGGACGGCGATATTCCGCACACGGCCAAAAAACGCCAGATGGTTATTCAGAGTATTTTCCAGAAAGCACAAAAGTTTGGTTTGACCAAAGATGATTTTATCGTTGACGGTCTGACGATGGCGGTTGCTTCCGACGCGACAGCCGCCAGGGAAACGCTGGCCACGCTCGGCTGGTGCAAAAAAACTTTCAAGTGTAAAACGATTTTGGGCTTGTCCAATGTTTCTTTCGGTATGCCGGGGCGTCCCTGGCTCAACGCGGCATTTCTGGCCATGGCGCAATATTGCGGCCTGACGATGGCCATTGCCAATCCGGCAAGTGTGGAACTGATGAATGTGAAGAAAGCCTCAGATATGCTCATTGCCAAAGATAAGGCCGCCCTTCATTTTATTAACCATTTTGCCGAGCCCTCCGCGGCCGTCTTGCCCAAAAGCGCTGGGGGTGACGTTTCACCCGAGGAAAAAGTTACCGCGGCCATTCTGGACGGAGACAGGGATCATATTGCGACTTTAATCGAAGCGGTTCTCAAAGGCGGACGGACGGCAGGCGTGTTGGTTGATGAAATTCTGATTCCGGCCATTGTGCGCGTGGGGGATATGTACGAAAAGAAGATTTATTTTCTGCCGCAATTGATGGCTGCGGCGGAAGCGATGAAAAAAGCACTGATCTACCTGGACCCGTATTTGAAAAAAACGACGGCTGCTGAAAAGGGCAAGGTAATACTGGCTACGGTCCGGGGAGACATTCATGACATCGGCAAGAATATTGTCGCTCTGCTTTTGAGAAATTACGGATATAGTGTTATTGACTTAGGAAAGGATGTTCGGGACGAGGTTATTATTGAGGCGGCCAAAAAAGAGAAGCCGGATGTGATCGGCCTTTCCGCGCTGATGACCACGACAATGGTCAACATGAAAGAGGTCATCAGGCTGGTGAGAGCTCAAGGAATCAAAACGGATTTTCTCGTCGGCGGCGCGGTAGTCACGGAAGCTTATGCCGCATCCATCGGCGCGTCCTTTGCAAAAGACGGTGTGGCAGCCGTCAGAGTAATTGATCAATTAATGAAAAAGTAGATATTTCCCTATGATGACTGAAAAGCAAAACAAGTTATTGGGCATTTGCGTATCGCTTTTGCTGCACGGCGTGGCGGCGGCCATTTTGATTTCCAGCGTGTCCGGCACGGCGATGATGCCACGAGACCCGGGTAAACTTGATTTTGTGTGGGTATCGCTCTCCGCAAAGGATAAAACTTCTTTTTTATCTGTCGAAAAAGACACCCGACAAAAAACACAACCAACAGCAACCCGGACCGGCCGAACGCCGGAATTGTCGGCAATACAAAATTTCCATGTGGCATCGGAAACAACAACCGCTCAAAGGTCCGAAGAGGTTTCATACGACAAAACGATGGCTTTTCCCGGGCCTAACGCAGTCGCCTATGCCGCGGCAGGCGGTCATCCCCCTGTTTCCGATGCAGGCCGGCAGACGGCGGCATCAGGCGAGTCGCCTATCTTTTCCAACGCCTATCCCCTGTACAGGGAAAATCCGCCGCCCGGTTATCCGGAAATGGCTCGGCAGCAAGGATATGAGGGCGTTGTGCTGGTCGCGGCTGAAATTCTGGCGGACGGACGCGTCGGCAAGGCCGTCGTCAGTAAATCATCCGGCTATGCCATTCTGGATCAAACCGCGATTAAAGCGGTCATGACCTGGAAATTTGAACCGGCTAAAAAGTCGGGAATCCCTTATAAAACGTGGGCGGAATTGCCTATCAAATTTCTGCTAAACGACAATAATTCTCAATCATGAAAAATCTCTACTGGAGGAAATATCAATATGACCATCTCTAAGAAAAAGGAACGCCTCGGTGAAATCATTCTGGAGCGTTCCTTCAAATACAGCGACAACCCGCCGTTCACGCTGGCCTCGGGCCGGCAGAGCAATTTTTATTTTAATTGCAAACCGACCACGCTCGATCCAGAAGGAATGAACCTGATCGGCGAGATTATTTTTGATATGATTAAAGATGCGCCGGTCACCGCGGCGGGCGGGCTCACGCTGGGCGCCGATCCTATCGCCAACGCGCTTGCCGTCATTTCCTATCAGTTGGGCAAGCCGGTCAAAGCGTTTGTCGTGCGCAAAGACGTGAAGGATCACGGCACAAAAAGCGCCATCGAGGGCAACGTCACGGCCGGAGAAAAAGTGGTTATTATTGACGATGTGATCACAACCGGCGCCTCCACAATTACCGCCATTGAACATGCCCGCAAGGCCGGGCTGATCATTGAACGTGTGATTACACTGATTGATCGCGAAGAAGGCGGCAGAGAAAATATTCTCCAGCATGTTGAACATATCCAGTCTGTTCTGACCCGAACTGAAATCATGGCGTTGCGCGCGAAAAAAACAGCAGGCCAACCTGGCTAGAAATATTTTATAATCAACCACCCGCGAGCTCGCTGCGGAGAATTAACGCTCGTCCCGCAACAGCGGGATTAAATACAAGGAGAATCCTGGAATGACGCAGATAAATGTTCCGCAACCGACCATGCAAAGTGGTGATATATTAAGCGGTTTTAAAGTATTACGAGTAGAAACCATTCCGGCCGTGCGCCTCACCGCCTACGAAATGGAGCATCAAAAAACAGGCGCGAAAGTTCTGCACCTTCATGCCTTTGACCGGGAAAATTTATACGCGATAGGCTTTCGCACGCCGCCTGCGGATTCCACGGGTTTGCCCCATATCCTGGAACATTCCGTGCTCGCGGGCTCGGAAAAATATCCGCTCAAGGACACCTTCAAAGAACTGATGCGCTCCACGATGCAGACGTTCATCAATGCCTTTACCTACCCGGACAAAACCCTTTATCCGGTGGCCAGTCAGATCAAAGCGGATTTTTTCAATCTCGCTCGCGTTTACACAGACCTTGTTTTACACCCCCGGATGCTCAAAGAAACCTTTCTGCAGGAAGGTCATCATCTAGAGTTTTCGACGCCCGGCGATATCGAAAGCGACCTGATCATCTCCGGTATTGTCTATAATGAAATGAAGGGCGCTTACTCGTCGCCTGACTCCCTGATGTACAAAGACATCCAGGAAAAGCTTTATCCCGATACTGTTTATGCGCTGGATTCCGGGGGCGACCCGGAGGTCATTCCCACGCTCACCTATGAACAATTTCTGGACTTTCACCGGAAATATTATTCGCCGACCAACGCGCGCTTTTTTATCTATGGCGATATTTCGACCGCTGAGCATCTGGAATTCTTGGCCGAAATGCTGGACGGATTTGACCGGGTCGACGTTGACTCATCCATAAAAAGCCAGCCGCTTTTTACCAAACCAAGACTAACCTCCGGCACCTATCCCGTGGAAAAAGACGAGCCGCTTTCGCGCAAAACGATGGTCAACATCGCCTGGATGCTGGCGGAAAATAAAGATTTTGAAACGGCGCTGATGCTGGAAATTATTTCCGGACTACTGGTGGGTAGCGCGGCCAGCCCATTGCGCCAGGCGCTGATCGATTCAGGCTTGGGCGAAGATATGTCGCCGGTCAGCGGTATCGAATCCGATATCAAACAACTGATGTTTTGCGCCGGCTTGCGTAATGTGGAGAGCGCCGATGTTCAGAAAATTGAAAAGCTCATTCTCGGTACGCTGCAAAAGATTGTCGCCGAAGGGTTTGACAAAGAATTAATCGAAGGCATTCTCCATCAGGTCGAATTTCACGGCAAGGAAATTTCCCGCGGCTCTTACCCCTATGGCATTACGCTGATGGGCAGCGTTTTTCAAACCTGGCTCTATGATGGCGATCCCTTCATCGGCCTTGATTTCTCTCGCGCGATTGAGAAGATTCGCAAGCTCTGGACGGACGATCCGCAAGTATTCCAGAAAATGACCCAAACGTGGCTGGTGGATAATCAACACCGCCTGCTTGCGGTGATGGAGCCTGATCCCGGCTTCAGCGAAAAGAGTGAAGCAAAGTTCAAAGAGAAAATGGCTGCTTTGAAAGCCGGTTTTACGAAAGAACAGTTACGGCAAATCGACGAACAGGCGACCCAGCTGAAAGCCTTTCAGTCTGAGACGGATTCATCCGAAGCCGCGGCGACTCTGCCTACATTGAGAATGGATGACGTTCCCCGGCAGGTGGAGACCATTCCGACACAGCACAAGACACTTGCTTCGGTTGCCGCTTTGGAGCAAGACCTGTTCACCAACGGTATTGCCTATGTTGATCTGGCTTTTGATATTGCCCACGTTCCCGAAGATCTTCAGCTTTACCTGCCGCTCTTGGGAAAAATCATGAGCGGCATGGGCGCGGCGGGCTTCTCTTATGATGACATGGCCAAACGCATTGCGCTCAACATGGGCGGATTCGGTTATGACCTGTCTGCCGGCTTTTCCGTGGACGCGACCGACACCTGGCAAAAAATGATTTTTTCTTTTAAAGCGCTCTATCGCACCTTTCCGGAAGCCATCAATATCGTTTGCGATATGATTTGTTTAGGAGATTTGGATCAAGAAGCAAGAATGCGGGATTTAATCGCTGAACGAAAAAATAATCTTCAATCCTCCATTGTCCCATCCGGACATGTCTTTGCCAAGCGAGCGGCAGGAGCTGCGCTTACACTGCCGGCTTATCGCGATGAACAATGGCATGGCCGGACCCAGTTGCGATTTGTTCAGCAGCAATCGGGAGACTGCGATAAGTCCAGAAAGAACTTATGCGAAAAACTGGAACAATTAAAAAAAATCATCTTCAGCAAGAATAACCTGACCGTCAATATCACCGCCGAGGCCGATGGCTTGAAGCTCGCCTGTGAGCATATCAACCGGCTTCTGGAAAAACTGCCGGCAGGCCATCGTACGGACAGGCCGGACGAGCCTTCGCTTGTGCCCGTCTATGCGGGTGTTGCCGTTCCCACGCAGGTATCTTATGTCGCCTGCGCCATGAAAGCGCCCGCATACAATGACCCGTCCTCCGCGCTTCTGATGCTGGCGTCAAGGGAGCTTTCCAATAGTTACCTCTACAAGTACATCCGTGTTCAGGGCGGCGCTTACGGCGGCATGTCGTCATTCGACGCGACGCTGGGAATTTTCGCGTTTCTGTCCTATCGTGATCCGCATATTAACGAAACACTGAATGTATTTCAGGAAGCGCAAAAATTTTATTCCGAAAATGATATGTCTGCCGACGATATGGCAAAAGCCATTATCAGCACGCTTAGCGCGCTCGATAAACCCCTTGACCCGTCAGGCCGCGGTTACGTTGCCCTGATCCGCCATTTTGCCGGCGCAACAGATCTGATGCGTCAGTCCTTTCGGGATCAAATATTTGCCGCGACGCCGCGAAAAGTAAGAGACACACTGGCAAACTATTTCAAGAAGGCCGCCGGGTCCAAAGCCGTCGCGGTTTATTCGGCACAGGAAAAACTGGATGAAGCCAACAAGCTTCTGATGGATAAACTGGTTCTGGAGAAGTTGGCGGAGGCATAGGAAAAAGGCTTCTACCTCTGCGGGGCACACGAGGCTGAAGACTGAAGGTCTATTTTGTATGCCTTCGGCGCTTTTATAATCTTTCGTGATGATGGCGCGTTTCGCGCCTTTCACCTTACCTTCAGTCTTCGGTCTTCAGTCTATAGCTAGCAACCGCTGAACCGTGAACTGTTGAGCACTGAACCTAAATCTTCCTCTTATCAATCACCCGACTGGCCTTACCTTCGGAGCGCTGGATGGTTTTAGGCTCCACCAGTTTGACCTTGGCGGTGATGCCCAGATAATCTTTCATGTCCTTGAGGAGTTGTTTTTCCAGTTTCTGCAGCACCTTGACTTCGTCGGCGCCCTCGAACTGTTTTTCCGTCACTTCCACCTGCACCTCCAATGTGTCAAGTGCGTCCACCCGGTCAACAATCAACTGGTAATGTGGTTCGAGTCCTTCGATGCCCACCAGCACGGCTTCAATCTGGGAGGGAAAAACGTTGACACCGCGAATAATGAGCATATCGTCGCTGCGGCCCATAACGCGGTCCATGCGGTAGTGCGTTCGTCCACAGCGGCAGGGTGCGGGATTCAAGCGGGATATGTCGCGCGTCCGGTAACGGATGAGCGGAAAGGCTTCTTTGGTCAGTGTCGTGAAAACCAGCTCGCCTTCAACGCCTGGCGGTAGCACTTCGCCGGTCTTCGGATTGATGGTTTCTACCAAAAAATGATCTTCAAAGATATGCATCCCGTCGCGCGCTTCGACGCACTCCATCGATACGCCCGGACCCATGATTTCAGACAGGCCGTAAATATTCATGGCCGTCAGGTCCAGTGCTTTTTCGATTTCCTGACGCATTTGTTCGCTCCAGGGCTCCGCGCCAAAGACGCCCACGCGCAGCGAAAGCGAGCGCATATCCACGCCCATGGCCTGTCCCTGTTCGGCCAGATTCAGCGCGTAAGAGGGCGTGCAGCAGATGGCCGTCGGGCCGAAATCCTGCAAAATCGTGATCTGGCGTTTGGTGTTGCCCCCGGACATTGGGATGACGCTGGCGCCGATTTTTTCCGCGCCGTAATGAGCGCCCAGACCTCCGGTGAACAGGCCATAGCCGTAAGCGTTATGAATGATGTCGTTTTTGGTGAGACCCGCGGCCACAAAGCATCGTCCCATCAGTTCCGCCCATGTTTCAATGTCGCGCTTGGTGTAGCCGACGACAGTGGACGCACCGGTTGTTCCTGAAGAGGCGTGCAGACGAACGACATTGCTCATCGGCGTGGCGAATAATCCAAAGGGGTAATTATCCCGCATATCCTGCTTGGTGGTGAAGGGAAATCGTTTGAGGTCATCGAGGGATTTCAGATTATCGGGCGAGACACCCGCTTTATCGAAGGACTTTTTATAGAAGCCGACGTTATGATAAACCCGCTGTGCTACCTGTTGCAGTCTTTTGAGTTGCAGCGCTTCCAAGGCTTCACGGGGGAGGGTTTCGAATTCTTCATTGTAGATCATGGGTTATGGTTCTCCTCAGGTCAAAAATATTTGCACCCCTATAGCATAAATTCACCTCAAAACAAAAGTTTTAAGATTTAAGGTTTAAGGGTTAAGGGTTAAGTAAAAAAGTGTCTGAATACAACCTGTTCACACTAAAAATAAAATTTAAACTTAATTACTCAAGTACTTAATTACTTAAATCTTAAAACTTAATACTTAAAACTTATTGACAGGTGTTTTCGTTCTTTCTATACTTGATGTGCCTGAATGCATTTTAGGTTCGAACCATAATAAAAGGAGCATACCCATGGAAATTGTCGTTACCAATGAGTCAGATATCTTCGTTTTTGCGATTCGAGGCAGGCTGGATGCCGTAACCGTTCCCGAGCTGGAAGAGCGGATCAACCAGTGGTTTGAACAATCGGGAACAAAGCTGGTTTTCGATCTCGACGGACTCGACTATATCAGCAGCGCCGGCCTGAGAGTATTTCTTACTACCGCCAAAAAAATGAAAGCGCGCGACGGGAAGCTGTGCATGGCCAGACTTCGGGATAACGTGAAAGACGTGTTCACCATATCGGGATTTATCGCCCTTATCCCTGCATTCGAAACCCTGGGAGCGGCCCAAGACGCCCTCCAATAGCGTCGCGCCGAAATGAGCGTCTATGCTGATGAAACAAATGCCCGCGCGGATAGAGAGCCTGCATGACTTGCTGACTTTTATCACAGCCGAGGCGAAAAAAAAGGGATTCTCCGAAGAAGCCCGGCAGCAAATCGAACTGGTTGCGGAAGAGGCGCTGGTCAATGTGTTTGTGCATGGCTATGCCCAAAACCAGGGACAGGTCGAAGTGCGGTGTCCGGCTTCGGATGATTCGGCGCTAACGATTGAAATCCGTGATGCGGGTGTTTTTTTCAATCCTCTCTCCCTTGCCGATCCCGATTTGCAACCCGATCTGGCCTGCCGCAAGGTCGGTGGCATGGGCGTGTTCCTGATTCGTAAGATGACCGATCAAGTGACCTACCGGCGAGAAGGCGACAGCAATATCCTGACCATGACTTTTTTGAATCGCTGAAAACTACAGAATATATGTGAACAGGGCGTTGCCGTTAGAGTCCTGATTTCGAAATGGAATTACATTTCCACCCGTGTGACAATACCCTGCAGACGGCTGGGCGGCAACTTGCTGAACTGAACGAAATTGGGCGTGATTCGCTTGATTACGCTGAAGATGCGCCAGATAGGATTGCGAGTAACGATGTCCTCCACGCCGTAAAAAATAACCTTTTCCTGAATGCCCTGTTCTTTGATCAGACCTTCCAGATCGAAAATTTCCCGATAACCGGCTTCCACTTCAAGCGCCTCGAGGCCCGGCGCCAGATCCTGCTTCAAGTCAACCTTAATGCCGAAGGGTTCATCAGTCCGGCTAATGGAAATCAGGATATTCCGCTCATAGATAATGTTGCTGCGGAAGATGCTGTGGACAATATAGGGCGAGATCATCTTGTAACCCCGACAGAAATAAAGGGCGGTGCCGGCAATGTTTCTGCCTTTGGCGTAGATCTGTTCGTAGCTGATGAGAAACGTTTCCAGATCCAATGGCCGCAAAGATTTGAACAGGCGTTTCTGCCCTTTTGTCCAGATAAGAATGAGGCTTAAGGGGATGGCGGCCAGGATTAGCGACCAATAGGCGCCGTGGGACAGCTTGCTCAGGGTGGCGACAAAAAAAGCAAAGGCAATGCCGCTGACGATAACGGCGAAGGGAAGCTTCCATTTCCATTTTTTGATTTGCGAAAAAACCAGAGCCATCATCAAAGCTGTGATGGTCATCGACCCGGTCACCGCCATGCCGTATGCCGCAGCCAGATTTTCCGATTTCTGAAAGATCAGGATCATGAAAATGACTGCGCACATCAATATCCCGTTCACGACTGGAATATGGATTTGTGATTTAATCTGGCTGGACGTATAGGCGACCTTCATCAGCGGCATGAGCCTCGTGGTAATTCCCTGATAGACCACGGAAAAAGTTCCGCTGATGATCGCTTGTGACGCGATAATCGTTGCCCCAACGGTGAGCAGAAGAAACGGAATATAAAGATAGGAGGCCTGATGCTGCACCATACCGAAGAGCAGGTACTTGACGTCCGGATGGGAAATGGCAAAGACACCCTGCCCCATGTAATTGAGAAGGATGGCGGCAAATACGAAATACCAGGCGTGCAGAATCGGTTTTTTGCCCAGGTGCCCCATGTCGGCATACAGGGCTTCGCCGCCGGTGGCGCATAAAATGACCTCGGACAGGACAAAAAATCCCGCCAGGCCATTTCCCGAAAGAAACTTGAAGGCATAATAGGGATTGATGGCCTTTAGGATTCCCGGCATGGTAATCACGGAAGCCAGTCCCGTCACTGCCAGGCAAATAAACCAAACCAGCATGACCGGTCCGAATATCCCGGCGACTTTATCCACTCCCCGTGATTGAACTGCAAAAAGTACGATGGCAATCGCTACCGCAATCAGGATCAAAATTCCCAGTTGCATGTTTTCCAGGCCGGGGACAAGCAGTATTCCTTCCACGGCGGAAAGAATGGTAATCGCGGGCGTGATGACCCCGTCGCCCAATAAAAGCGAGACGCCGATGAACGTAAGAAATCCGGCAAAGGCCAGTTTGCGAGCGGGTTTGAGCGTTTTGCTCAGGATTTCCCGCAGCATGATTTCCCCGCCTTGTCCTTTATAGGAAAGGCTCATGGCCAGCCAGGCGTATTCGGCCGTGACGAGGATCAGCAATGTCCAGACAACGAGGGAAAGAATTCCCAGGACACTATCCTGGGTTCTCGGGGTCAGGGCAAATACAACGGTTAACGTATAGATGGGGCTTGTGCCGATATCGCCGAACACAATCCCCATTGAGCGGACAACGCCGCCCCAGAAAGAATCCCGTTTGCTTTTTTTCAAAATAATCCTCGTCAATCAACCACCTCGCGAGCTCGCTGTCGCGGCATGAAATGAACGTCATTATATCGCGAGCAAGCTCGCGGAGAATTAACGTTCGTCCCGCAACAGCGGGATTAAACTGAAACCCCATTAACACCGAAAGACAGGGTGGTCAAGCTCGGTGAATGGCGGCCGAATGGCCTAGTCAAAACTCTTCAGTTGATAAAAGCCAATGAATATGCAATATTATTTTAAATAGGGAAAATAGCCATGAGAATAGCGGTTTTAACGGGTGGCGGTGATTGTCCGGGCCTCAACGGCGCGATCAAATGGGTGACTAAAACGGCCCTTGATCCCCTTCTCGCGAAGAAGCGGTCCGTCACCTTCGACGTCATCGGCATCCGGAACGGGTGGAAGGGCCTCGTAGAGGTCGATCCGGGTAGTCCAGAGAGTCTGACCCGTCACACCATGAAGCTCGACGAGGAGATTGTGCGCACGTGGGACCGCTACGGAGGAACAAATCTCGGAACCTCCCGGACCAACCCCTTCAATTCAAAAAATGACGCCTCGCAAAAAGCGATGGACAATATCGACCGGCTGGGCATCGACGTCATTGTGTCCGTCGGCGGCGAGGATACCCTCGGCGTGGCCTCCAAACTCCATCGGCTGGGCATCAAAACCATCGGCATTCCCAAGACCATTGACGGTGATCTTGTAGGCACCGATTATTCATTGGGCTTCGATTCGGCGGTGAATATCATCATGGAAGAGATCGATCGCCTCCGGACGACCGCCGGGTCCCATAACCGGATCTTTGTGGTGGAAACCATGGGCCGGCATGCGGGCTGGCTCGCCCTGCACGGCGGCGAATGCAGTGGCGCTTACATCATTCTGATTCCAGAGCACCGTTTTGATATGGAACGGGTCTGCGATCTTCTCGAAGAACGCCGTGGCCGAGAGATTCAGTACAGTATCATCGTCGTTTCCGAGGGCGCGACGATGAATGTCAATAAAGAATTCTGCAAGGACAATAAGGTGGATGAGTTCGGTCACCGGTCACTGGGGGGCATTGCCGCCTATATCGCGAAGGAAATCGAGGGGAAAACGGGATTGGAAACCCGCCATGTCGCATTGAGTCACCTTCAGCGGGGAGGATCGCCGTCAGCCCGGGACCGCCTGATGGCGCGGTGGTTCGGGATCGCGGCCGTGGACATGATTGTCAACGAGGATTTCGGCAGGATGGTAAGCTATCGCCATGGCGAGATCACATCGGTGCCCATGAAAGATGTTACCGATCACCTGAATCTCATCGATGTGGATAAATATTACGATACCGAACGGTATAACGGCAAACGATCTATTCTCTAAAGGAGGCCCGGTAAAAAGATGTGATTTCGGGGCACGATGGCCGCCTCTGCTCTTCCACAAGGAGACAAAAATTGAATTTGATTTACAAGACAGCAGCCAATACTTTATTATTTTTGAAAAAGTACCTTTCGAAAAGTCATTTCGGGAAAAAGTATACCCGCGACGAATCCCCCTTGCGATCCGAATTGCTCACTTCCGACCAGATGAAACAGCATGGTAAAAATCTGGCAAACTTGCATCAATTAACCAATAAGGAAGCGACTGAAAAACTCCTGGAACGACTCCATGACAACGACGATATTCTGATTGAAACCATCCGGCAGTTGACTGCCGTCGTCAAGACGAACAGCCCTGTCGCTCCAGCTGAGGAATGGCTGCTGGACAACTTTTATTTGATTGAAGAAAATGTCCGCACAGCCAAACGTCACTTATCCCGTGGATTCAGCCGGAGCCTGCCCTGGCTTTCAAGCGGCCCTTCCGCCGGACTGCCCCGGGTTTATGATATCGCGCAGGAGATCATTTCCCACGGCGACGGCCGGGTAGATCTGGAAAACCTTGTTAGTTTTATTACAGCCTACCAGTCGGTTTCCCATCTAAAACTAGGCGAGTTGTGGGCTATTCCGATCATGCTGCGTCTGGCGCTGATTGAAAATCTCCGGCGTATCGGAACGCGCATCATGGCCGACATGGCCGACCGGGCGCGCGCCAATTATTGGGCGGATCAGATGATTGATGTCGCGAGGCGTGACCCCAAAAGTCTTGTCTTAGCCATTGCGGATATGGCACGGTCTGATCCTCCGCTTTTAAGTCCATTTGTCGCGGAATTTGCCCGCCGTTTGCAGGGAAAGAGTCCGGCGTTGGCCTTGCCTCTGGGCTGGATCGAACAGCGACTTTCCGAATCGTATTTGACCATAGAACAGATGATCCAGTCGGGAAATCAGCAACTGGCCGCTGACCAGGCGTCCGTCAGCAATAGTATTGGCTCTCTCCGGTTTCTGACGACGATGAACTGGCGGGAATTTGTCGAGACCATGAGTGTGGTTGAAAAAGTGCTGCGGGAAGATCCCGGCGATGTCTATGTTCGAATGGATTTTGTCACGCGCGACCATTATCGTCATGTCGTTGAAAAAATTGCCAAAAACAGTCCAACGCTCGAAAGGGATGTCGCACAAAAAGCCATTGATTTGGCTAAGTCCGCCCTAGCCCTGAAAAGCGGCGATGAGCGGATGACCCATGTTGGTTATTATCTGATTGATAAAGGATTGCCACAACTCGAAAAAAGCGCGCAGATGCGCCTAACTTTTTCCGAGTCCATGGGAAGAGTTCTGGGCCGGGCTCCCTTACTGCTCTACCTGGGTAGCATCATTGGGATGACTTTATTATTGGCAGGATACCTGTTTACAAAGATTCATGCGGCAGGTGTTCAAAGCTGGATCATGGGGCCTGCGGCGATTATCCTGGTTCTTAGCGCAAGCTCCCTGGGTGTGGCTCTGACCAATTGGCTGGTCACGCTGCTCACATATCCGCATCCCCTGCCGCGCATGGACTTTTCTCTGGAAATTCCGCCGGAGTCGAGCACGCTGGTGGTCATCCCCACGATGCTCAACAATGTCCAAAACGTGGAAGATTTGGTCGAAGCGCTGGAAATTCGATTTCTAACGAACAGAGAAGATAATCTGCACTTCGGTCTTCTCACTGATTTTTGCGACGCCCCTCAGGAGAAAATGCCTGAAGACGACGAGCTTTTGCGTTTGGCCGAGAAGGGGATCAAGGACCTCCACGAGAAATACAGGGGCGTCAAAGGAGGAACATTTTTTCTTTTTCACCGCCCGCGCCTTTGGAATCCGGATGAAGGCCTATGGATGGGCTATGAACGCAAACGCGGCAAGTTGACCGAGTTGAATGCCCTACTGCGAGGCGGCGAGAGAAATCGTTTTTCAAAGATTGTCGGCGCCACGGAATTATTATCCAATGTGAAGTATGTCATTACCCTGGATACGGATACGCAACTGCCTCGCGATGCCGCGGAAAAATTTATTGGGACGATGGCCCATCCGCTGAACCGTCCCCGTTTTGACGAATCGAAAAATATCATTAACGCTGGTTACGGCATCCTTCAGCCCAGGCTAACTGAAAGCTTATCCGGGGCCAGACAGACCCGGTATTCGCGATTGTGGGGAGGCCAGACAGGAATCGACCCATATACGCGCATGGTTTCCGATATTTATCAGGATGCCTTCGGCGAAGGTTCCTTTGTCGGCAAGGGCATCTATGATGTCGACGCGTTTGAAAAAACGCTGCACCACCGTCTTCCCGAAAATCGGATACTCAGTCATGACCTGATCGAGGGTTGTCACGCGCGCAGCGGGCTTATTTCCGATGTGGAGTTGTATGAAGAATATCCGGCTCAATACCGGGTGGATGTGAGTCGCAGACGCCGTTGGATTCGCGGGGACTGGCAAATCGCAAGTTGGCTGAGATTAAAGGTTCCTGTTTTGGGCGGCGGATATCAAAAAAATGTCCTATCGAGCCTTTCCCATTGGAAAATATTTGACAACCTCCGCCGCAGTCTCGTTCCTGCCGCCTTGATTATCATGCTCGTCGCCGGTTGGACGATGGTTCCTCCCGCCTGGCTATGGACGCTACTTCTGGTAGGGATTCTGCTCATTCCCTCCGCGGGCGCCGTTCTTCTGGATCTATTTCGCAAATCGGGAGACGTGTTGCTCAGTGATCACCTAATTTACATAATGCGTCAGGCCAGACGGCATGGTCTGCAGATTTTATTTACAATCGTCTGCCTGCCGTATGAAGCTTTTTACAGTCTGGATGCGATTTTGCGCACCGGCTCACGGATGCTGGTGACGCACAAACGATTACTGGAGTGGAATCCCTTCCAAAACCAGACGCATCATGCCGTAAATGATCTGGCGGCATCCTGCAGGTCCATGTGGATAGCCCCTGTCCTGTCCACGGCGGTATTAACTTATCTCTCGATCGCAAGACCCGGTGCGCTTTGCGCTGCCCTGCCCGTGCTGATCCTCTGGTTTTTGTCCCCTGTCATTACCTGGTGGGTCAGTAGGCCTTCCGTCAAAGAAGGGATCACCCTGAACGATGAACAAATTATTTTCTTAAGAAAAGCAGCTCGCAGAACCTGGTCGTTTTTCGAAACGTTTGTTACCGTGGAAGAACATTGGCTTCCGCCGGATAACTATCAGGAGCAGCCTGACCCTGTGATTGCGCACCGCACGTCGCCCACCAACATGGGACTGGCGCTCCTGGCAAATTTATCCGCCTGTGATTTTGGTTATGCGACACCCGGTGAATTTCTCAGACGCACCGCGAATACTTTTGGTACCATGGAAAAGATGGATCGCCACCGGGGCCACTTTTACAATTGGTATGATACGCAAACCTTAAAAATACTGCCGCCGCATTACATATCGACCGTGGACAGCGGGAATCTTTGTGGTTATCTGTTGACGCTGAAGCAGGGACTCCTTGATCTTCCAGACAGGATTTTATCAGGGAATCGATTACTGGAAGGCATTGCCGACACCTATAGCGTCCTCAAAGATGTTGCCGGAAATACGTCTAAAAATGAACGGGCCGAATTTAAAAAACATCTGGATAGGCCTGTGTCTCCAGAGCGGGCGACAGTTAACGACCTGTGGTTGCGTCTCGATATGCTGACACAATCAGCATCAATTCTTGCCGCAAGCTTTGAGGCCGATCCGCAAAGTCAGTCCTATGGATGGGCGCAGGCTCTTGTCCGTCAATGCCGGGATGCGGTGGATGAACTGATGACACTCTGCCCCTGGGCAGCGCTGCAAATCCCTACGGCCGGTGTTACCCGTCTTTTCGAGGAAATCGGCATTCCCACCTTGCGGGAAGTTTCAGATCTGTCCGCAAGGTGGCTTTCCTCCGTGGAAGAGATAATCGGGCCTTCTGCCAATGATGAAGAACAGGCGTGGTCCCGCGAGTTTCATAAACTGGTTTTGGAAGGAAGCAGGCTCTCGCGAGAAAGACTCTCCGTCATTCAAACGCTCATTAAAAAAGCCGGGGAATTCGCCGATATGGATTACAGCTTCCTCTATGATAAAGGACATCAGTTGTTAACCATCGGGTATAGCGTCGGCGATCGCCGACGGGACGCAAGCTTCTATGACCTGCTGGCATCCGAGGCCAGATTTTGCAGTTTTGTCGCCATTGCACAGGGGCAACTGCCGAAGGAAAACTGGTTTGCCCTGGGACGCATGCTGACCAATCCGGGAGGTGATCCCGTTCTCCTTTCCTGGGACGGGTCGATGTTTGAGTACCTGATGCCGCTCCTGGTCATGCCGAACTACGAAAACACGTTACTGGACCAAACCTACAAGGCGGTGGTCAAAAGACAGATAGCGTATGGAGAAAAAAGGGGAGTGCCCTGGGGCATTTCGGAATCCGGTTATAACACCATTGATGTTCATTTGAACTACCAGTATCGCGCTTTCGGTGTCCCCGGCCTGGGCCTCAAGCGTGGGCTTAGCGACGATCTGGTGGTATCTCCGTATGCGTCAGCGCTGGCGCTGATGATCGCACCGGAGGAAGCCTGTGAAAATCTCCAGCGACTGGCCGCCAAAGACATGATGGGGGCGTACGGTTTTTATGAAGCACTGGATTATACCGCGACGCGTTTGCCCGCCGATCAGGTAAGCGTTGCCGTCCGATCCTTCATGGCGCATCATCAGGGAATGAGCTTACTGGCCCTGTCCCATCTCTTACTGAATCGTCCGATGCAGAAGCGCTTTGAGTCCGAACCGATGTTTCAATCGGCAATGCTTTTGCTTCAGGAACGCATCCCCAAAGCCGTTTCCTTCTACAGGCAGATCGCCGATGATATTAATGTCCGGAAATCGTCCGCCCCGCAGAAAATTCCGTCGCGCATCATTGAAACCCCCGATACGCCTGTACCGGAGGTGCAATTGTTGTCCAACGGCAGATATCATGTCATGATTACAAATGCCGGCGGCGGATACAGCCGCTGGAAGGATATAGCGGTGACGCGCTGGCGCGAAGACGCCACCCGCGATCCCTGGGGCATGTTCTGTTATATCCGCGATGTTTCCACGGGAGAGTTCTGGTCCACTGCCTATCAGCCGACACTGAAAAAGCCAGAAAGATACGAGGCCATTTTCTCCGACTCGAAGGTCGAGTTTCGCAGGCGCGATGATGAAATTAACACGCACACCCAAATAGCCGTGTCACCGGAAGACGATATTGAACTCAGGCGCATCCGCATCACCAATCGTTCCAGAAAACGCCGCGAACTGGATCTGACCAGTTACGCGGAAATTGTGATCGCGCAACCGGCGGCCGATGCGATGCATCCGGCGTTTAGCAATCTTTTTGTTCAAACGGAAATTATCCGGAATCGTCAAGCGATTCTCTGTACACGAAGACCACGTTCCAAGGATGAGCCCACCTACTGGACTTTTCATTTAATGGCGTTGCATGGCACGGACCAAAGCGAGGTCTCTTATGAAACGGATCGCTTAAAGTTTATAGGCCGCGGCAATACGCTATCTTGCCCCGCGGCCATGAAGGGTTCGACGAATGGGACACAAGCCCTGTCGGGCACGGAAGGTTCCGTTCTGGATCCGATTGTTGCGATCCGCCGTCCGATCAAACTCTCACCAGGAGAATCGGTGACGATGGATATCGTTTCCGGCATCGCTGAAACCCGCGCCAAAGCGCTCGGCCTTATTGAAAAATACCACGACAACCGCTTGGCCGACCGCGTTTTTAATCTGGCCTGGACTCACAGCCAGGTCATGCTCAGGCAAATCAATGCAACCCCCGAAGACGCACATCTTTACGGACGTCTGGCCGGTTCCATTATTTACGCCAATTCATCCCTCCGCGCTGATCCGAGGATCATTCTAAAAAACCGTCGCGGGCAATCCGGCTTATGGGGTTACGCCATTTCCGGAGACTTACCCATTGTGTTGCTTCAGATTAGCGACCATACCAACATTGAACTTGTCCGTCAGCTCCAGCAGGCCCATGCCTACTGGCGTTTAAAAGGTCTGGCCGTGGACCTCGTCATCTGGAATGAGGATAATGCCATCTACCGGCAATCGCTTCATGACCAGATTGTGGGATTGATCGCCACCAGTATGGAAAATAAGGTTGCCGACCGGCCGGGCGGCATCTTTGTAAGACCGGGAGATCAGATATCCAGCGAAGACCGCATTTTGCTGCAGACGGTTTCCCGCGTTATCATCAAGGATAATATGGGAACGCTTGCGGAACAGACCAGCCGACACAAAATGAAGGATATTGCCGCGCCGCGTTTGAAACCGGTCAAAAACCAGAGTGCGAAAAGCAAAGATGAGGGAGTGTTTTCTTATCCTGGTCTGCTTTTTGCCAACGGTCTCGGGGGATTTACCCCCGACGGACGTGAATATGTGACCATCACAAAACCAGGAGAGAAAACACCGCTACCCTGGGTGAATATCCTGGCGAATCCCCACTTTGGATCGATTATTTCCGAGAGTGGTTCCGCCTCAACCTGGAGTGAGAACGCCCACGAATACCGCCTTACCCCGTGGAATAACGATCCGGTAAGCGATATCAACGGCGAAGCGTTTTATATCCGCGATGAAGAAACAGGACAGGTCTGGTCCCCCACGCCCCTCCCCGCAGGCGGCCGGACGCCTTACGCCTGTCGCCATGGTTTCGGGTACAGCGTTTTCGAGCATACGGAAGACGGCATCCGGTCGGAACTATGGATTTATGTGTCCGTTACCGCACCAATCAAATTTATGGTTTTAAAGTTGCACAATGCATCGGGGCGCAATCGCACACTTTCCGTTACCGGATATCTGGAGTGGGTGCTGGGTGATTTGCGCCCGAAAACGGTCATGCATGTCACGACCGAAGTGGATGCGGGAAGTGGGGCGCTTTTTGCCAGAAATCAATATAACACGGACTTTGCCGATCGGGTGGCTTTCTTTGACGTGGATAATCCAACGCGGACATACACCTGCGATCGCGACGAATTTATCGGCCGCAATGGCGAACTATCCAAGCCGGCAGCGATGACGCGATCAGAACTCTCGGGCCAGGTCGGCGCCGGCCTGGATCCTTGTGGCGCCATCCAGGTAATATTTGGATTGAATAGCGGACAGGAGCACGAGGCCATTTTCCGACTGGGTGTTACCGGCAGGCGAGGCGCCGACGATGCCAGTAAAACGGTGCGCGACTTCCGGGGATCGGCGGTCGCGCAAAATGAACTGGAAACCGTGCATCGCTACTGGAAAAAAACACTGGGCACGGTGCAGATAGAAACGCCTGATCCGTCTCTCAACATTTTGACGAACGGCTGGCTTTTATATCAGACCCTGTCCAGCCGGCTCTGGGCGCGTAACGGTTATTACCAGTCAGGCGGTGCTTTCGGCTTCCGCGACCAGCTACAGGATGTTATGGCGCTTGTTTATGCAGAACCCGCCCTTGTCCGCGGGCACCTGCTTTTGTGCGCGAGCCGTCAATTTCTGGAGGGAGACGTCCAGCACTGGTGGCATCCGCCCACCGGCCGGGGCGTACGCACGCAATGTTCCGACGATTACCTGTGGCTGCCTCTAGTCGTGAGCCGCTATGTCAGCTCTACGGGTGATGCGGAAATTTTGAATGAGAACGTCAGCTTTCTTGAGGGACGTCAGCTCAGGGCTGATGAGGATTCCTATTACGATCTGCCGGGTATAGCGGATGAAAAAAATAGTTTGTATGAACATTGCGTGCGGGCCATCCAAAGAGGCCTGAGATTCGGCAGTCATGGGTTGCCCTTCATGGGTTCCGGCGATTGGAATGACGGCATGAATAAAGTCGGGGACAAGGGCAAGGGCGAAAGTGTCTGGATGGGCTTTTTTCTGTATGAACTACTGAATAAGTTTACGGAAATTGCCCGCCTCAAAGACGATAGACCCTTTGCCGATTTGTGCGGGAAAGAAGCGGCGAAACTTCAGCGCAACATTGAGCAAAACGGCTGGGACGGTGGATGGTATCGCCGTGCTTATAGCGATGACGGTTCAGTATTGGGATCAGGCGCCAACACGGAATGCCGCATTGATTCGGTGGCCCAAAGCTGGTCCGTTCTATCCGGAGCGGGCGAGGAGACAAGAGCCCGCCAGGCTATGAATGCAGTAGATGAATTTCTTGTGCATCGGGATAAAAAACTGGTTCAGCTGCTTGATCCGCCATTCGATAAATCAGAGACGGAACCGGGTTATATTAAAGGTTATGTGCCGGGTGTGAGAGAAAACGGCGGACAATACACACATGCGGCCATCTGGGTGGCTATGGCTTTTGCCGCGTTAGGTGATAGAAAGCGCGCCTGGGATATCGTGGACATTATCAACCCGATCAATCATGCCAGGTCTCCGGAAGCAGTGGAAATCTATAAAGTAGAACCCTATGTGGTTTCAGCCGACATCTATGCTCTCGCGCCGCATATCGGACGCGGCGGATGGACATGGTTTACCGGCTCCGCCGCCTGGATGTACCGGTTGATTGTGGAGTCCCTGCTGGGTCTGTCACTGAAAAACGGCAAAATCAGTTTTTCTCCATGCCTGCCTCACTCCTGGAATGAAATTAAGATTCACTACCGGTATGGGGAAACACTCTATCATATCACCATCCGTCAGGCCGCCGGAACAACAGCTGTTTTGACGCTGGACGGTCTGGTCATGCCCGCTGCGGAGATACAGTTAGTTGACGACCGGCAGGAGCATACACTCGAGGTTGATATACCGCTTGTGCCGGATGAAAGTCAGTCTTCAGCCCGTTTATCCCATGCATCATCATGAACATTAGGGAAAACCTCGCGGTCGTTGGCCAAAAGCTGTTCCTGAAGTGCGATCTGTTCACGTGTATTGAAGAGATACGCTTCCTGATCATGACGATGCGCCGCCAGGGTACGCAGCGCCGCTTCATCATACTTGATAAAGTTCTGGCCGGCGCGTGTGGCGCTATATTTGCGGAAACCCAGCTTCATCAGCACATCAACACCGAGACGCACAGAGGTGTCGAGCGATTCCCTGTAAATATCCTCAATCCCCATATCCAGCAGGTCGTAGGCATCCAGGCGGCTTTTCGCACGCACCATGAGCCTCAGATCAGGAAATTCTTTTTTTATTCTTTCGACCAAACCAAAGTTGATCTCGGGAGAGTCAATAGCGGCAATCAAAATTTTTGCCCGATCAGCACCGGCAGATTTTAAAATATCCAGACGGGTGGCATCACCGTAAAAGACCGTAAAGCCCATCTTTCTTAATATTTCAACACGATCCGAATCGTTGTCCAGAATCGTCGCGGAAATTCCGTTGGCTCTCAAAAATCGGCCAACCGTGCTGCCAAAGTGGCCAAATCCCGCGATAATCACGGGGTGCTCACCTTCGATGACATCCGCTTCTTTTTCTCCCAAGGCCTCCTTTGTACCGAATCGCGGCAGGATCAGGCGTTCATTGATCAGCAGCAGAAGCGGCGTAATGGTCATGCTGATGGCCGTTGCCCCCATCATCATATCCGTCCATGGCGCGGATAGAATCTGAAGCTGGGCGATAAACGCAAACAGGACAAAAGCGAATTCGCCGACCTGTCCCAGTCCTAAAGTAAAGATCATGTTCTGATCGAAACTTAAGCGGGATAATTTACCGGTTGCATACAGCACGAGTGATTTTATGGCGATGACACCGCAAACCAGAGCCATGATCTGCACAGGATTGCCGATAATCAGTTTAAAGTTGATGGAGGCGCCGACCGCAATGAAAAACAGTCCCAGCAGGATGCCTTTAAAAGGTTCAATGTCGCTTTCCAGTTCATGCCGGAATTCGCTCGTGGCCAGAACCAGACCGGCCAGAAACGCCCCCAGCGCGGGGCTTAAACCCACCAGCATCATGAGGTATGCCGTTCCGATCACAATCAGCAGCGCCGCCGCCGTAAAAAGTTCCCTGAGACGAATACGTGCAATAAAGCGCAAAAAAGGCACAAAGACAAAACGGCCGATTAGAACAACGGCATTGGCGGCAATCAACAAGGTTAAGGTCTGTGCCCATCCGGGTAATCCCGTCATCAACGTAGCATGCCCGCCGGAAGGCGCTTGCGTGGTGGATGCTGCCAGAAGCGGCAAAAGCGCCAGGATCGGGATCACGGAAATATCCTGAAAAATCAGCACGGCAAAGGAGCTTCTTCCCGATTCGGTTTTGGTCAATCCTTTTTCCCTGAGCGTCTGCATGACAATCGCCGTGGACGACATGGAAAAAGCCAGGCCGCAGGCCAGCGCTGCCTGCCAGGTAAAGCCAACCCAAAACAGAGCGGCAAAGCACAAAAGCGTCGTCGCGCCCAGTTGCATAAACCCCATCCCCAGGATCAGCTTACGCATCCTCCAGAATGTGGCCGGCTCCAGCTCCAGACCGATCAGAAAGAGCATCATCACCACGCCGAATTCGGCAAAGTGCATGATGTCCTTTCCTTCCGCGCCGATAAAACCCAGAAAGAAAGGGCCGATGATAATGCCGCCCAGCAGATAGCCCAGCACGGAGCCCATCCCCAGTTTTTTGGCGATCGGCACGAAAACAACCGCGCAGGCGAGATAAATTAAAGCATCCTGTAAGAAAGCGCTGCTCATCGTTTAGTTCATCCTTCACCCGCCGGAAGCCAGTCGTTGAGATAATCATACATGCAGATGGACCCCAGGGGAAGTCCGCCTGCGACCAGCCGCCCCAGCAGATTCCGGTATAAGCGTGCCTGTTCGGCCAGTTGCTGATCGGACAACAGGTGCGTGCCGTGGACCGCAAAAGGCGGCAGATAAATCATCTTGCAGAGTGTGGCGGTCTGTTCAAAGGGGACAAGAAATTCCCGAAGCGTAAAACGGTTATGCTGATTGATTGCGTAGGACTCTCTGGCGCCGCCGGCTGTCAGAACGTTAAAGACCATTTTATCTTTCAAGGCGTTCCCCTCAGAGCCGTGCGCCCAGCCATATTCCAGCACCAGATCCATCCACTGCTTGAGCACGGCCGGCGCGCTGTACATATAAAGGGGGTGATGCCAGATGATCACCTCATGGGCGAGCAAAAGATTTTTCTCCCGTTCAACATCAATATTGAAATCGGGATATTGCTCATAGAGATCATTTAATGTGACGCCTTCAATCTTATCCACACCCGCAAGCAGCGCACGGTTGGTCTTTGACTTTTCAAACCGGGGATGGGCAAAAAGGATAAGGACTTTGTTCATTGATGTTTTCCCCCATCGAAAGGTAGGGAACCGCCTAGAGTTCTTCTTCCCTGACTATCTCCGTCTTAATCATCGTGATGAGTTCCTGAAAAACCGGCAGAACGTCCTTGCGGAATCTTCCTGCCACACAGACAAACATAATATCATCGCCGACTTTCAGTAGACCTTTATTGATCCAGGCCCGAACGTCCACAATGCCCTCCATGCTCGCAAACCGGCTTACGACTTCATCCAGCGCAGCCTGATCATAAGAAAGCCTCATAGCCCCGACGCGTTCGCCCGTTTTAGACGTTGCCCGCACAATACCGTTATGCACCAGGATCATCCCGAGCATGTCCGGCGGACACTCTTTTTTTATCTCTTTAATCCATTGTTCAACCATGAAGACCTCCCGGCTGTTCATTGTTTTGGTTATTCTTGGACACGGCGTTGTTACCTGCGGTCAGTCGCGTCAGTTGCAGGGAAATCCGGCGGGCCAGTGATGCCAGCAAGGCCGTATCCATATCCGCCGTATAACGATCTGCAACGGCGTCGCCATTATTCCATGAGCCGATCGTTTGACCGTTAAGCGCAAAAGGCACAACCGCCAGCGACTTGATAAAATATTTTCTGCTTGACGGCAGCAGTTTATAAAAAGGCGGTAAGTCTTTATTGGCCAGAACAGGTTTTAAACCTTCGGGCATAATTTTCTCAAACAGTTCTTGTGAGACAACACAAAGTCTGTTTTTTAAAATATCCGACGCGTTGACAGCCTTAATCAAAGGCGCTGCGTTTACGTGATCGATTAAAGTCAGCCAGACAAAGGGAACGGCAAATTCTTTTTCAATCCCGTCAAGCACGACTTCAAAAAGGCCGGCAATGGTTTCGGCTAATGAAACATCGTCCTCAATTTTACTGAAACGAGCGGCAATTTCTTCGTTAATGCGCTGAATGTCTTCTTTTTTACCCATCAGACTTTTCCTTCCCACTGAGCGTAAATAGTCGCATGATCGGACGGCTTTTCGGCAAGACGTGTCGCCAGATCAATTGTACAGCTAATAGATTGAGTGGCTGGTGTTTTCGTTGCCAGAATATGATCAACCCGCCAACCCAGCTTGCGGCCAACGGAATCGCGGACGCGATAATCAAAAAAAGTATACTGCCCCGGTTCATCGCGATGATGCTTACGGAAAACGTCCGTAAGCCCCCATGAGAGGACGTCTTCGTAGGCCTTCCAGATTTCCGGATTAAAAGAAACATGCCCCAGAATCCGTTTGGGATCATGGACATCAATTTGCTCGGGCGCGACGTTGAAATCGCCGCACAGAATTAATTTTTGATCCGGTTTAAAATTCTTTTGCAGATATTGTTTCAGGCGGCCAAGCCAGGCGAGCTTATAAGCGAATTGCGGTTTATCGATATCCTGTCCCTGAGGCACATAGGCATTTAAAACAGTCAGATCGTCAAATTGCGCCTGAGCCAGACGGTCGGGATCAGTCGGTTCATCGAGAAGGCCGAAAGTAACTTTTTGTGGCTTTCTCCGGGAGGCAATAGCCACACCATTGTATTGTTTATTGCCGCGGAAGCTCACAACGTAACCCAGCGCTTCAAAATCAGCGGCGGGAAATTTGGCATCCTCAACTTTCGTCTCCTGCATGCAGAAAATGTCAGGCCTATTGTTTTGTAGCCAGGGCAATACAATATGCAGGCGGGATCGGATGGAGTTGACATTGTAGGTGGCAATTTTCAAATTTCAGCAAAACCTTTCGTCAGTTACTGACGCTTATTACCATGAGCGGCGCTTACGCTCAAGATTTTTTGCAGGAGTCTTTGAAATCGTGTATAGGTCTATCGTAGGAAACGGTCGCGACCGTTCCCTACGGGATGGAATTCGAAAATGGACAAAGCAGATATTACCATCATTGGAGCGGGCGTTGTGGGACTGGCCATAGCCGCCGAACTGGCGCACCCGGATTTAAGCGTATTCATTCTGGAGAAGAATACATCCCCCGGCGGCGGGATCAGTTCCCGCAACAGTGAAGTCATTCACGCGGGGATTTATTATCCCGAAGGATCACTCAAGGCCGGACTGTGCGTTGCCGCAAACCCGATGCTCTACGAAATAGCCGTCCGAAATGGCATCCCTCACCAGAAAATCGGCAAGCTGGTTGTCGCGACAAATTCCGAGGAAATTGAAGAAATAGAAAAACTCCATAAAAACGGACGAAATAACGGTGTAGAGTCTCTATCGCTCATCACCAAGCGGCAAATTGCGCAACTGGAACCCCATGTTCAGGCCGAGGCTGCGCTTTATTCGCCGGATACGGGTATCATCAGCGCCCATGATTTGATGAACTACTTCTTAAAACAGGCGCAAAACAACAAGGCGCATCTGGTTTGCCGCACAGAGGTGTTGCGTGTCGAAATGGAAACAAAGGGCTGGCGAATATTTACGGCAAACGACAAAGGCGAGGGCTTTGATTTTTTCTCAGCGCTTGTCATCAACGCCGCCGGGCTATCATCCGACATCATCGCCAACCAAGCCTGCGGCCGTTATCACCTTCATTATTGTAAAGGCGATTATTGCGGTATCTCCGGCGTAAAACCTGGACTGGTCAAACGGTTGATCTATCCCGCGCCGGTAAAAAATCACGCGGGTTTAGGCGTGCATCTGACCCTTGACTTAAACGGTCGTTTAAAGCTGGGACCGGATGCGACATACATTGACCGAATTGAAGACTACAACGTGGCGTCGGAAAAGGCCGTCCTTTTTTATGAACAGGCCCGAAAATATTTACCCTTCCTGGAGCCGGGAAATGTTCGCCCCGACATGGCCGGAATCCGTCCGAAGCTTCAGGGGCCAAATGATGCCTTCGCCGATTTTGTCATCCGCCAGGACGCCCCCGGTTTTATCAATCTTGTCGGCATCGAATCACCGGGACTGACCGCTTCACCTGCGATTGCCAAGGTTGTAAAAACAATACTTTTTTGAAGAAAAACCGGAAAGGATAGAGCGACAGCGTTGCTTCTTTTCTTTTGCTTATACCATTCATTAAATAATCGTGAATCCTGAACCTTTGAACCGCTGAACTCTTATTTTGCATTGACACGCTTCCGACCTTCCCCTATAACATGTGGGTAAAATATAGAGCCATACAAGGAGACTGTTCATGAAAAAATCAGCGATTTTTATTATTCTTTTGGTGATTCTCTCTCTGGGCATTTGCGGTTGCAGTAAAGATGATTCTTCCCAGATCAAAATCGGTGTCATTGCCGAGCTGACCGGTGATATTCCGGCCGTGGGTGCATCCTGTAAAAACGCGGCGGAAATGGCCGCAGCTGAAATCAACGATGCCGGCGGCATTCACCTGGGCGGCAAGAAATATCCCGTGAAGCTCATCATCGAGGATAACGCCGGGAAAGCCGATCAATCGGCGTCTTCCGCGCAAAAGCTGATTACGCAAAATAAAGTTGTTGCGATTGTCGGCCCCAACGCCAGCCGCTACGCCCTGCCCGCCGCCGAAATTGCCGAATCGGGTAAAGTGGTGCTTATCACCCCTTGGTCAACCGCTCCCAAAACAACGCTTGATTCCAAAACAGGAGCCCCCAAAAAATATATTTTCCGTTCCTGTTTTATCGATCCTTTTCAGGGACGGGTGCTCGCGAAATTCGTCCTGGATAATCTCAAAGTGAAAAAGGCGGCGGTTCTGTATGACGTTGCTTCCGAATACAACAAGGGCATCGCCGAAATCTTCAAGGAAGTCTATGAGCAAAACGGTGGCAAGGTCGTCGCGTTTGAAACCTACACCACCAACGACAAAGATTTTTCATCCCAGTTGACTAAAATCAAACAAACCGCTCCGGACATCATTTTCCTGCCCAACTATTACAGCGAAGTGCCTCTGCAAATTCAGCAGGCCAAGCGCCTGGGCATTACCACCCCGTTTATCGGTTCCGATTCCTGGGGTTCTGAAGAACTGATTAAACTCTGCGGCAAGGACTGCAACGATTATTATTTCAGCACGCATTACGCCGCCGATGCATCAACCGCAGCCACAAAAAAGTTTATTGAAGACTACAAAGCAAAGTACGGGACGACACCGGATGATGTGGCGGCACTAACGTACGACTTTTTTGGTTTGATCTTTCAGGCGCTGAAAACCGCCGGAAAGAATGACCGTCAGGCCGTGCGCGACGCGCTGGCCAAGATCCCGCAATATGAGGGCGTGACGGGCAACATGCAATTCAAGGAAGGTTCCGGCGACCCGGTCAAGAGCGCCGTGATTTTAAAAATAAAGGATGGGAAGTTTACGTGGTTTGCCAACGCCAAACCCTGAAGTAATTATGGCCTATTTATTTCAACAAGCTCTCAATGCCCTGCAACTGGGCAGCATCTACGCTCTGATCGCACTGGGCTACACCATGGTTTACGGCATTCTGACCATGATCAATTTCGCCCACGGCGATCTGTTCATGGTCGGCGCTTTCTTCTGTTTTCTCTTAGCCGTCTATCTCGAACTCTCCTTTGTCCCGACCCTGCTGTTTACGATACTGGGCGTGGCCATGCTGGGCGTGGTCATCGAGCGCCTGGCCTACAAACCGCTGCGCAACGCCCCGCGCGTCTCCGCTATCATCACCGCCCTGGGCGTTGGCCTCTTTCTGGAAAATTTCACGCTGGCGCTTTCCCCCTATCCCAAACATATACCGGCGCTGATCGAGCATACGACCTGGACGATCGGTACAGTTTCCATTTCCTCGCTGCAAATTCTGGTCATTGTCCTTTCGCTGGTCCTCATGCTTATTCTGGACTTTGTCGTGCAGCGGACCAAGGCGGGCATGGCCATGCGCGCTATTTCCTGGGATAAAACTATTGTTCCGCTGATGGGTGTGCCGGTGAATAAAATCATCTCACTCACGTTTGCCATCGGCACAGGACTCGGCGGCGCGGCCGGGATGATGTATGGCCTGGCCTATCCGGTGATCGATCCTTATATGGGCATCATGGTCGGCTGGAAAGCGTTCATCTCCGCCGTGGTCGGCGGCATCGGCAATATCCGCGGCGCGATGATCGGCGGTTTTATTCTGGGCGCGGTGGAAATTATGGTGGCCGCGTTTTTCCCGTCCACCTACCGTGACTTTGTGGCCTTCACCCTGCTTTTTATTCTTTTAATCGTCCGGCCTTACGGCATCCTGGGGAAGCCCCATCCGCAAAAGGTGTAAGTATGTCTTCATTCAAAGCCGCATATCATGCCCTGCTTGCACATTGGCATACACTCACCGGTTACAAGCTCTTCTGGCCGGTCTTCATAATCGCGGGACTCGCGTTTTGCGTTGCCGTTGACACCTATGGCTTTGTGGATTTATATCTGCAACTGATTTTAATTTATGTGGGCATCAACATCATCCTCACCGTCAGCCTCAATCTGATCAACGGCTATATGGGCGAATTTTCCGTCGGACATGCCGGTTTCATGGCCGTGGGCGCTTACGTTGCCTCGCTCTTAACCGTCCATTCATTTCCCGCGGGTGCTCAAAATCTGCTTTTCCCTCTGGCAATACTGGCAGGCGGCTTGGGTGCGGCATTCGTCGGCTTTCTGGTAGCAATCCCCTCTTTTAAAACACGCGGTGATTATCTGGCTATTGTCACGCTGGCCTTCTGCATGATTGTCAAATCCGTTCTGGAAAACATCGACGCCGTCGGCGGGCCGCGGGGGCTTTTGGGCATGGAAAAGCTCACCACGCTGCCGTGGGTCTTTTTCTGGACAGCGCTTTCCGTCTGGGTCATCCGCAACCTGGTTTATTCCAATTTCGGGCGCGGTGTTTTGTCCATCCGCGAAGATGAAATCGCCAGCGACCTGATGAGCGTCAACACGCGCCAGGTCAAAATCATCGCCTTTGTTGTTTCATCTTTTTTCGCAGGCATCGCCGGTGGCTTGTTCGCCCATGCACTGCAGTTTATCAACCCGCGTATGTTTGACATTCTTAAATCCACCGATATTCTGATCATGGTTTATCTGGGCGGCATCGCGTCCATTTCCGGATCGATCATTGGTGCGGTCATTTATACCATCCTCCTGGAAATCCTGCGCCCATTGGGCATATGGCGGATGGTGTTCATGCCGCTCATGCTGGTTTTACTGATGATCTATCGTCCGCGCGGCATCATGGGCATGAAGGAAGCCCGATTGTTCACGCCGCTTCGCGATCTTACGACGGAAAAACTCTGGCGTCAAAAGAAAAAGGAGGCCCCCGATGCCTCTGCTTGAAATATCCAAACTCACGCATCGCTTCGCGGGCCTTTGCGCGGTCTCCGACTTCAACTTTGCAATCGAGCCGCATGAACTGGTCGGCGTCATCGGCCCCAACGGCGCGGGAAAAACCACCGTCTTCAATCTGATCACCGGCGTCTATCGGGCGAGCATTGGCAGCATCAAACTGCAAAATCAGGAGTTGGTAGGCCTGACACCACATCAGATCACAAGCTTGGGCATTGCCCGCACCTTCCAGAACATCCGGCTCTTCAAGGAACTGAGCGTACTGGACAACGTCCGCATCGCACACTATGGCCAGATTGCCTACACACCCGCCGAGGCGCTTTTGCACATCGGCCGCTTCCGGGCCGAAGAAAAGCGCATTACCAACAAGGCGCTGGATTTGCTCGCCATCTTCAAGATTGACGAATCAGCCAACGAAAAAGCCAAAAACCTGTCTTACGGTTTGCAGCGCCGCCTGGAGATTGCCCGGGCGCTCGCCACAGAGCCTTCGCTTTTGCTTCTGGACGAACCGGCCGCCGGCATGAACCCCAACGAGATTATTCAGCTCATGGAATTTATCCAGTGGATTCGCCAGACGTTTTCCGTCACCATCATTCTGATTGAACACCAGATGCGCCTGGTAATGGGCATTTGCGAACGCCTGGTCGTGCTGGATTTCGGCGCAACCATCGCGCAAGGGTTGCCGTCCGAAATTCAAAATAATCCTAAAGTCATGGAAGCTTATCTGGGCGTGGAGGTCGCTTCATGACCAACCCTGATCTCCTACTTACCGTCACCAACTTAAGCGTCTCCTACGACAGCATTCACGCGGTGAACGATATTTCATTTGATGTCGCGCGCGGAGAAATCGTCACACTGATCGGCGCCAACGGCGCGGGAAAATCATCCATCCTGCGCGCTATCTCCGGCCTGATTCCCTACCAGGGCGGTATCGCGTATGCGGGAAAAGATTTAAAAAACATCGCCGCCGATCAGATTGTCGCCTTAGGCATTGCCCACGTTCCGGAAGGACGAGGCATCTTCGGTAATCTGACCGTCCTGGAAAATTTAAAGATCGCCACATGGCAGCGTAAAGATAGAGAAAAGATTGCCAAAGATTTCGAAAATGTCTTTTCGCTGTTTCCCCGCCTGCGCGAACGAGGCAAGCAACTGGGCGGCATGCTCTCCGGCGGCGAACAGCAAATGCTGGCCGTGGGACGCGCGCTCATGAGTGACGCGCAAATGCTGCTGCTTGACGAACCCTCCATGGGGCTCTCGCCGGTTCTGGTACGAGAAATTTTCAAGATCATTCAAGACATCAACCACGCAGGGAAAACCATTTTGCTCGTCGAACAAAACGCCAATATGTCCTTGCACATCGCCTCTCGCGGCTACGTTCTGGAAACCGGCCGTATTGTGCTATCCGGCACCGGCAAGGAACTAACGGGGAATCCCCGCGTCAAGGAAGCTTATTTGGGAGGTTAAAACCGGTTCACGGTTTACAGATTTAAGGAACGGTTTCAACAATCTAACCACCTGATGACCTGCCCACCTGATGACCTGATGACCTGAAGATCACACGAGGTCACCACCCCGAAGGGTGGCACGGCACGAGGGGGCGCGAGGTCACCAGACCGTTCCCTGCGCTTCACCCAGCCGCCGCAGTATCATTGAATGTGAAATCAAATAAGCTCATCAAAAACATTTTTTACCACATCAACATAATTATCCCTGTGATGTGTTTTATTTATTTTCTTTCGAATTTTTTCCCCGTTTTCGAAAAAGCATCCCATGTAAGTCCAGATTTCTTTCATTTTATTGGTAATATGCGAGGGACCATACAAAATTTTCGAATATTCATCGAATAAATGATCATGGAAAGTCCTGATTATTTTGATTTTTTCATCATAAGGCTTTTCCGTGTTGAATTTAATTTTTTCCGCAAGGAAAGGGTTCCCGAGCAGGCCCCTGCCGATCATCCACCGCTCTACTGACCCGAACCGAAGCGAGAGCATCTCCAGTTTCTCAAAAGAATTGATGTCCCCATTATAGACAATCCTGTGTTTCGATAGGCCAAGACACTGCTCGAAAATATCGAGGTCAACGTCACCTGCATACATTTGCACACCAGTCCTCGGATGGATGATCAGTTCCGTAAGTGAGAACTGGTTGAAAATCGGAATAAGTTGCAACACCTCGTCAGAATAGGTTAACCCTATCCTGAGCTTTATCGACAATTTCGGTTTTAGTGCAGGCATCGCTTTTTCAAGAAAAGATTCGATCCTGGCCGGATGACAAAGCATACCCGCCCCTCTGCCTTTTTTCACAACCATGGGGAACGGACAGCCGATGTTCCAGTTTACAGTTCCGCATTCAATGTCGTATAACGCATTGGCAAGCTTGGTGAAGTCATCCGGGTCGGAGCTCATAATTTGCGGTATCGTGGGAATCCCCGTATTTTTATCAGGATAAAATTCACGCAGAAGGTTATTCACCGGTTTCATTTTCTTCGATGAGGAGATAAAAGGCGCAATAGCCATATCAACTCCTTTAAAATAAAGAGGAAACAGGTTGCGATAAATCCTGTCGGTTATCCCCTGGATTGGTGCGAGGTATATCATGGGTAGTCTCTCAATCCTTTGGCTGTTATTATAAAACAATTTATAGATGCCCTATGTGTTTTGCCGGTTCCGGAACCCAACGATAGACAATAAACATAGCGATGGCAGCACCGGCAGCCGCGGTCATAAAAACACCGTTGAATCCGAAGGCGTCTGTAATAATGCCTCCAAAGATGGCGCCGATTGTGCTGCTTTCCTGACTGATGCTGCTGGCCAATCCCTGTCCAAATCCACGCTGCCGGGGGTTAACCATGTCTGAGATCATGGTGCGGATGACTGTTAAGAGAACAACCGTGCTGATACTGTCCAGGATACGCACCATAAACACAGCTCCGAATGATGTGACAAAAGTGTAAGAAACCATCGTTATTCCGCAGAGGGCAATACCGGCCAGAAAAGTAGGCTTGCGCCCTATTTTGTCGGCATAATATCCGCATATGGGGGCAAACGCAATAGTGCACAGGGCACGAACGGCAAACATCCAGCTCATGCTGCTCATATTCATGTTAAGATCATTTTTCAAAAATAAACTGAAAAGCGGGTCCACCATGGTGTAGCCAAGGCGGTAGATGATGACGGCGGCAAGAAAGATGAGGTAAATCATCCCAAGGCTTTTGGTTTGCAGTATAAAATTCTTAACACTCTGCCCAAATCCTCTTTTCCCGGTCACAGCAGTTTGGTGAATCCTGGTTTTATCAAGAGTTTCCTTTACGAAAAATAAAATAATACCCAGACTGATCAGGCTGAATGATCCGCAGAAAATGAAATAAACAATGAAGTTGGATGCCTCGACAAAATACCCGGCAAAGATCGGGCCGATCAACTGGCCGACGACGCTACTGACGCTGAAGAGGGCAATGGCCCGCCCCAGTTGCAGGGGAGGAAAGGTGTCGGCGGCAATGGTGATGACCGTGACAGGAATCATGAAAAAAGCAAAGCCTTCAATAAATCGCAGGATCAGGAATGTCGTGAAATTTTTTTCGAGAAATGCAAAAAAGAAAAACACGATGCCGTAGAGCAATGCCCCCGCAGTTAGGACAGGCTTGCGTCCATATCTGTCGCTGAATTTGCCGGCGATAATGCCGCTGATGACACCCCCGAACGTGCCAACACTGATCAGGACACCCACACCGGAATTGCTGATCCCATAGTTCTGAAAAAAAACAGGGAGCACCATGTAGATTGTGGAAGATGTTATTTGCAGCCCGACGCAACTGAGGACGAGTATCCAGTAATTGCGTTTCTGATCTTTCGTGGGGACTGATTGGTCCAAATCTGCTTTAACCTTCTCCACTTTTCCAATCCACTTCAGATTCAGAAATATAGGCAATGTGTGAAATCGAAAAGAGGTTGTTTTTTTCGCGGAGTATAGGAAGTCGTCAGGCGCATGTCAAGAACTTATGAGGCAGCAGGATCCAAGCGGACGCCCCGGCAATTAGCCGCAAATTCGCAGCAGGTTTTTTGTTGACATACAGGCGTGGCTTCCTTATATTTCTAGCTCCGAAAAGTATATTTTTTGCTAAACAAATACAGCAGGCTGATTATAAGGATGATCTTAATGAAAACACTGCTGAAATCGCTTGTGATATTATTTTGTATTGCTTCTTGTGCGGGCATCGCCGCCGCTTCGGGAGATTTCGTGGACATCGGCATCAATACGGAAAAGACGATAACGACTGTTCGGGGACTTGCCGGACTGCCGTCATCACTGGGTCTGCCGAGGACTACCGCGTGGTTTTGAGAATAGCATCACTTGCCCCCGGACGGAAGTATGAGGCCACACTTACCTTCGACGCCGGAACCGAAATCGGCTATGCCCACGCCTGGGTGGACGGAAACCCTTACGAAAAGGACTGGCTTTCCTTTGTCGGTATCGGAACGGGCACGGGATCGCGGGAACTTAAAGGCAAGCAGGAAAAATTCCTTTTCACCATTGATCCGAAAAGCACCTCCGGTACGCTCTACATCCCCCTGCGTTCCAACAAATCTTTCACGCTCCGCTTCGGCATAACCGACAGGCTGACAGCCGTCAATCCGAATTCCCAGGATCGGTGGGGCTACTACTACGTTAAGGACTTCGACGTCGATCGGATTGCCCCCTTCCTGCTGAAGCGATAGGGCGCAAAGTAGTCCAGCGACACATCATGATATTTTGGGCGATGCTCCCCTGCCCCCTTTGTAAATCCGGCGATCGACTATTCTTCACTATGCAACCGGGCTGTCCTGACGGCGAGGTCTTTGTCTTTGGTGAACAGCCACCACTGCGATTTTGTGGTGTGCGGGCCTGATTCTTTTTCCCGACCCCGACCATAATACCAATGACCAAATCGCTCGACCGTGGCAAAAGGATGGTTGTCGGCGCAGAGAATGCTGCATATTCGTGTTTCCTTAAAAAATATTGTTTCGTCGGGCTCTTCCTCATTGGCCAGATCTGCGGGCAAAACAATATGGGACACATCGACACCCTGGGCTTCTTTTTTATCCAGCCACTCTGAAATATTCACGCTTATTTTCTCCTTTCCAGTCGATTAGGCCATGGTTTTTTGCGCCGGTCAGTTGTGAGGTTGATGGCCTCTTTCCTTAATGAGTTTTTGTGTTCAGGAGAATGACATGGTGACTATTCGTTTTCAAAGAACAAATTCTACGATGTTATGCCACCTTTTTTGTCCACGATGTCCTGGCACTCAACACCTAGGCTGTAGCAAGAATAGTCTTTTATGAAAAACGCGATACCAAAGATTGTCCGAGGCCCCTTTAAGTAGCCAGAGCGGAATTTTATCCCGCTCTGGCTCACCACACTTATGGTCTTATTGCTCTTAAGCAGGGTTCGTTTGAACTACATGAAACTTTCTTCGGGGATATCAATAGCGCTGCGGTCACCGCATTTCATAGCCTTCTCGTATCCGAAGATATCGGGAACATGATTCATGACATAGAACTTGGCCGTAGCGATTTTGCCCTTGTAAAAATTGATATCGACGTCACCTTGCTCTTTGAGCTTTGCGGCCGCCAGCAGGGCCTGGTCGAGCAACAGCATGCCGCAATAGACTCTCGCGCCTGCATGCAGGGTCCGTGTAGCATAGAGCTGTTTCATCTGTTTATCACCTACCGTCCAGGCAGCATTCATATTGACGATATCTTTGAAAGCAGCCATGGCATCCGCCATCATCGCGAACTGGGCAGCAAATTCTGCAGTCTTCTTACCGGCGACGAAGGCGTCTATTTCCGCCACCCACTTCGTAAACGGCGCACTGTCCTTCATGGTGAACTTGCGTCCGGTATAGTCCTGTGCCTGGATGAAGTTGGTGCCTTCCCAGATACCGTAGATCACGACGTCCCGATACAGTTCCGCCGGTGCATACTCTTCCGTGAAGCCGTAGCCGCCGAGACAGTTGATCGCATCCCCGGTGGAAAGCCTCGCCATGTCGGACGTATAGGCCTTGCACAGAGGGTTGTTGATCGCAAACATGTCATCATAATAGTCCCGCTCTTCCTTTGTGGCCGCATCAACTGCCAGATCGCGGTAGAAATAAGACTGGTAAATCAACGCCCGGCAGGCCTCCAGAATGGATTTCTGGGACAACAGCATGCGGCGGACATCTTCGTGCTCGATGATCCTGACGCTGGGGCCCTTGGGATTGGTGGAATGCTTGCTCTGCACCCGGATCTTGGTATAATCCAGAGCTGAGTAATAGGCGGAGCCAATGCATCCAAGGGAGAATAATCCGGTGTTCAGACGTTCTTCGTTCATGTAGGCAAACATCTGCTTCATGCCGATGCCACGGCCGTCCACCACTTCCGCCTCGCCTACCATCCAGCCGTAACAGTTATCGTTTTCACCCATGGACAGGGTGGCGGTCGTAGAGCCGTGAATGCCCAGTTTATGCTCAATCCCCATGGTGGTGACGTCATTCCAGGCACCCATTGAGCCATCGTCGTTGACCCAGAACTTGGGCACGATGAAAAGAGAGATACCGGCGGTGCCTTCTTTGGCGTTCGGAGTCTTGGCCAGCATCAAATGGATAATGTTTTCCGCCAGATCATGGTCGCCCGAAGAGATGAAGCATTTCGTACCCGTGAGCTTATACTTGCCGGGAACATCAGTGGGGACAGCCCTGCTTTTACATGCGCCCACCTCTGAGCCTGCGCCGGGTTCGGTGAGGCCCATGGTACCGCCCCATTCACCTGTTCTAAGCTTGGGCATGAACAGGTCCTGCTGTTTTTGGGTGGCAAATTCATGAAGTACGGTGATTGCGCCCTGGGTCAGACACCAGAACATGACGATCGACGGCGACGCAGCAGACTGCATTTCCAGGATCGGAGCATACCAGCACAGCGGTATTTTGCCTTCGCCGCGGTAGCCGAACTGGGGTCCCAGTTCCGCCTCCATAACGGTTTTATAAACATTCTTGAACGAGTCAGGGGTAACGACCGCATGTTCATTCCCGCCCACAAATTTCGCGCCGGGTTCATCGGCATCTTTGTTGGCAGGACACATCACGTCGCGGCAGACTTTGTTGTTAACATCGAGAAAACTATCGATGTCGTCAATCCCGTAGTATTCTTTGTAAGCATCAAGACTCAAGAGCTTATCCATGCCGAGCCATTCTTTAATCTGGAACGTGATGTCCCGCGTTTGATACAACCAATTACTGTGTGCCATATTCAACTCCTCCTGTTGAAAATTAAAGGCGTAGAATGAAACGAATCATTTTCCCTGTAAGATTAAAACCCCTCTTACTCGATCCGCACATGCCCCCCACGTCCAGGACATTGGTCCATGTAAAACCGTTTTTCATTTACTGCCGTTTACGTTTCGATTCGTTCGCTCTCTTCACCTCCCGCAGTTCCAAACGATTATTTTCCCTTAAATACTGCGGTGCGCCGTTCGATAAAAGATTGCAGACCCTCCCTCATATCTTCGCTTTTCATGACCTCTGCTACATCCTGATAAATAACTGCCCGGGCGGCTTCTTCACCCTGAAGAGCGGCCACACGGCATGATTTTAACGCACTCTGCACAGCCAGCGGAGCGGCGCTCGCCACGCGCCGGGCGAGCTCCAGGGCTTTTTCTAACTGTCGGCCCGGCTCGGCCAGATGTTGAACCAGTCCCAAACGGTAAGCCTCCGCCGCAGTCATTTCATCACCGGTCAGCATATAACGCTGGGTGTTGCCCCAGCCGATTTCTTTGGGTAGCCTGAGCGTTGCTCCGGCGGCCGGGAAAAAACCGCGCTTCACCTCCAGCATGCCGAACCGTGTGTCTGTAGCCGCCACACGAATATCGGTATTGAGCATCATCTCAAAACCCCAGGTGTAGCAATAGCCTTGAACAGCCATGATGATGGGTTTGCGGCAGCGGGCATCGCTCATCATGTAAAACGGATCAATTTCGTTTTCGCTGACGAAAGGAAAGCCTTTTCCAGCATCAAATGTGCCTCCCCAATCTGTTAATTCCAACCCGGAAGTAAAATGAGGCCCTACGGCATACACAAGACCTACGCGCGCTTCGGCATCCGCATCCAGGCTGAAGTAGGCGCGAGCTAACTGGTGATACATTTCCTGCGACATGGCATTATATTTTTCAGGACGATCAACTTCGATCAACAGAATATGCTCTTCTTTTTTAATGTTAATGGCCATTAAAGGTTCCTTTTTCGAATTATCTGACCGGCAGTATAAGGAAAGGACGGATGCCTGTCAATGAAATAAGGATCGAGGCGCAATAGTAATCCGTTGTTCGGTTGTATTATCAATAGTTCCAATGCATTGGATGTGCACCCGAAGCGCATAATTATCGATTCCCCCGCATCACTGCAGAACCCGCCTGCATTTTTGATTACGGTAAATCTGTCCTCCGCACTTATCGGGAGGCTATCATGTCTTCGACCATCGCGGCGGCATCACGTACACAGGGTCGGCAAACCAAGTTGAAGCATTCGTTGTTTTTAAAATAGGCCTGTCCGTCCGGCGTGCTCAAGTCACAACCGCTTAATAATTCACGGCAAAGGCAAGAGCTGTGTTTAGCGGAAAAACGATGCATGAATTCGCGGATTTTCGTATACGCAATATCCGTTTGGGCGCGTTCATCCTTTTCTCTCCTGCCGAATTTCAGGCCCAGCGCCATAATTCCGCCCGATACGGCGCCGCAGACCTCGCCCATGCGCCCCATGCCGCCTCCAAAACCACACGAAAGCCTGAAGGCATTATCCACATCCAGTCCCAATTCGTCACAAAAGGAAAACAAAACGGATTGTGCACAATTGTAACCTTCCACAAATTTTGCCTCGGCAATTTCAGGATGTTTTTTCATGACCATTCCTTTCAATTAAATTTTCATTTTTTCGGAATCTGACATGTTTTTCGTTAACCATGCATCGTTAGAATAACATTTTTACTTTCATATTTAAACGATTATTACCCATCATTCATACGCCAATACCCCCCTCCCTTTTTCCCCAAAATTTCCTCTTGACAAATCAAAATATAGTTGCATATTACAACCATTATGAAAAAGAACAAGGATAACCAAATCGAATTAATCGATGTTTTCATCGGGCTTGCGCAGGCGACGAGGTGTTGCAGGCAGGATACCGCCTTCTGCGGCGGGGTGACTTTTCATCAGTATATCATTCTGGATGCCGTTGCCAAAAACAAGGAACTCAAGATTTCGGATTTGCACTCGCTTTTGGCCGTGGAAAAAAGCACGACGACCCGTCTGCTGAATCCGCTGATCGCCAAAGACCTTCTGATCAAAGAAAGGTCTATCTACGATTCCAGAGCTTTTGTTCTGACACTCACAAAAAACGGCAGGGAAACGCATCACCGGGTTCAGGCTTGTCTTGAGGATTTTTCCAGTAAGGTTGCAGGCAATTTGCCGGCGAACAAGCAGGAGATTATTTTGCAGGCGGTGCAAATTTTTATCAGTGCCATCAAAAACGCATCCGGTACGTTTAATTGTTGTAGTTAATGTTATCGAGGGCATCCAATATGGAGAAAAACAAAAAGAATCTTAGTCTGGCCGACAAATTTGAATTTCCGATCATCCAAGAACAGACCAGTTGCGGGTGCGGCACAAGCATCTTACCCAATGCCGTTCGTACGAAACCCCGACTGGATCAATATTTTGTCTCGGGATCGATGACCACACCGGTGGGCGAACTGCCCAAAGTATCATCAGCACTGACCCGGCATGACCGGTGGGGAATAATCAAGATGCGCCTGGGCGCCGGTAGGACGCATTACACGATTGATCCCGGACTTTATGCTCTGGGCCATCCGGATGCTCAAGCGCCCATCCTGGTTACCGCCAATTACAAAATGAGCTTTGACTATCTGCGGCAGGCGCTCGCGGACCGCAATGCCTGGATTCTGGTTTTGGATACCAAGGGCATCAACGTATGGTGCGCGGCGGGGAAAGGCACATTCGGCACGAAGGAACTCATTCAGAAAATAGAGGCGAGCGGCCTTAAAAAAGTCGTCGATCACAGAAAACTCATTCTTCCCCAACTGGGAGCGCCCGGCGTGGCGGCGCATCAGGTCAAACAATTCACCGGCTTCAAGGTGCATTACGGCCCCGTGCGCGCGGCGGACTTGACGGACTATCTTGATGCCGGATTAAAAGCCACAAAAGAAATGAGAATTATGGGTTTTCCGCTAAAAGACAGGGCGGTATTAATTCCCCTTGAGCTTTTGATCACGGCTAAACCCTTTATTCTTGTGTCACTTGCTCTTTTAATTCTATCGGGCATCCTGGGACAATCTGGATTTCAGACAAACATTTTCCATGATGGATTATTTGCTGTCGGGGCGCTGGCCTGCGCTATCCTGGGCGGTGCGGTGATCAATCCACTGCTGTTGCCTTATATTCCCGGACGCGCTTTCTCGGTCAAGGGGCTTATCATCGGACTGGTTATTGCCTTAGGACTGATTTATCTGCGCGGTATTGATGTGCAGCTCTGGGCGGGTCGCGCAGAATCACTGGCGTGGTTGCTGATTATTCCGGCGGTATCGGCTTATCTGGCCATGAATTTTACCGGCTGCTCAACCTATACATCGCTTTCTGGTGTAAAAAAAGAAATGCGGTTTGCTTTGCCTCTCGAAATGACGGCGGGGATTCTCGGTCTGGCTGTATGGATAACATCATTAATCATGACATAGGAGCAATAATGGGAAACATGGTTTATCTGAAAAATGTCGCAACACTGGCGATAGACACGACCAAATGCAGCGGCTGCGGATTTTGCCTGGATGTCTGCCCCCACAATGTATTTAAAATGAACGGGAAAAACGCGAAGATTGTGGATCGCGACGCTTGTATGGAGTGCGGCGCTTGCAGCCGAAATTGTCCAGCGGGCGCGATCAGCGTTCAATCCGGCGTCGGCTGCGCGGCAGCCGTCATTAACAGCCTGCTGGGACGCAACGGCGGCGAATGCTGCTGTGGGCCACAAAAAGATGACTCAGGTGCGCCTAGAAGCGGCGGCTGTTGCGGTTGAGCTTTTCACACATGCCCCTAAAAGCCCGCTCGACACGCTGTTTGTGGATTCAAAGAGTAAAAAACATCTTGAAAATCAAATATGCCATTAAGGAATTTTAGGGTAATGGCCGAGGGGGTTCGATCCTCTCGGGAGGGATAACCTACTTTCGCCGCCTGTATGACAAACAATACACCGGCATCAATACTTCCACCCCCGGCGCTTCGCGCCACCCCCGCCAGCGGGGGACATTCCAGGCATGGGCTCTTCATCATCCCCCGTAGAGCAGGCTAATATTTCTTACCGGGACTCTTCTTGCGCTTATTGAAAAAGAAGGATTCGCGGGTTTTGGCGCCGCCGGCGTAGCGCTTGCCGGGATAATCGCCGCGCCCGCCTCTTTCGGCAAAATCGATTTTTACGCGCCGTTGGGCGTACTTTTCCTTGCCAAACCGGGCAATCAGCACCTCGGCAAACTGCGATTCCACTTCAAAGTAGGAATTGCACAACTGCACGTCCACATTGGCAACGTGCAGTTTGGCGATATTGGCCGCCTCCACCAAATAAGCCTGGAGTTTTTTGGCGTTGAATTTTTCCATCTTCCCCAGGTTAACCGAAAGGCGCGTCAGGCCGCCCGGCACGGACTTAGACACACTGCGGGAAGGCATGGCCTTCATTTCTTTTTTCTGCGATACATTGATGTCGGCGGCGTCGCGGTAGTAACTCAGAAAGCGGTTGAACTCCGCCGAAA
>CAIVDK010000398.1 GCA_903904655.1 uncultured delta proteobacterium
GCCTTCAGCCTAGAAACCTAGGTATTTTTAAATGAACAAAGAATTTATTGAAATCCGCTGGCACGGACGGGGCGGTCAGGGCGCCATCACGGCGGCCAAGATTGTTGCCGGGGCGGCCTTCGCAGAAGGCTTTGCGGGTGTGGTCATGGCGCCGACCTTCGGCACCGAACGCAGAGGCGCGCCGGTCACGACATCTTTGAAGATCTCCAAAACGAAAATTTATGATTTGTCGCCCATCGAAACCCCTGACATCGTCGTCGTCCTCGACCACCTGTTGCTCAAAGAAGCGGATGTCACCCACGGCCTCAAACCTGGCGGAATCATTGTTTTAAACACGCCCATGGCGTTTGAGTCTTATCACTTCAAAAATTTTAAGCTGGCCACCGCCGATATTACGGCTATTTCCGTTGAAGCGGGCCTTCCTCACGGCATGGTCAACACCGGGATCATCGGATCGCTGGAAAAAGCTACAAAGCTCCTGGGAATCGATATCCTGATTAAAGGCATTGAAGAGGAATTTCGCACACGAAAACCCGAAAAGAACTCACTGGCAGCCAAAATTGCCTATGAGCGAACTGTGGCGGGAGGTTAAAAATGGGCACCAGAAATTACAGAAGAAAGACATCACACAGTGAACACGGGCCGGGAGACGGTGGAAGAACCGGTTCATGGAGAGTAGAGCGGCCTATCTTGGATAAGAGCCTCTGCATTCCCTGTAAAAGAAATAAAGAAGCCTGTTTCATCTGCTGGTTGTTTTGTCCGGATATTGTCATCTCCCGGACGATCCCGCCAAAGATTGACCTGGAATACTGCAAGGGCTGTGGCATCTGCGCTGAAGAGTGCCCCACCAAGGCCATCACCATGGTCGATGAAGCTGAATTTTCAAAAGAAGACAAGGAGTAGACGCCATGCATATCATAGAAGACGGAAACGCAGCAGCAGCTTTGGGCGTCAAGCTTTGCCGTGCCAATGTGATCGCGGCCTATCCCATCACTCCCCAGACCCCGCTTACGGAAAAGCTTTCCGAATATGTTGAATTAGGCGAGATGAAGGCCGAATATATTCCCGTCGAGAGCGAGCATTCCGCCATGGCCGTCTGCATCGCCGCCTCATCGACCGGCGCCCGGGCGTTTACCGCCACCAGCGCCAACGGATTGCTCTACATGCATGAGCAGATTCAGTGGGCGGCAGGCGCCAGGCTTCCTATTGTCATGTGCGTGGTCAACCGAGCGGTCGGCGCGCCCTGGAATGTCTGGAACGATCAGCAGGATTCGATTTCACAGCGCGACACCGGCTGGATACAGATGTATTGCGCAGACCACCAGCAAATCATCGACTCGGTCATCAAGGCCTTCTGGCTGGCGGAAAAAGTGAGCATTCCGATCATGGTTTGCTATGATGGGTATCTCCTTTCTCACACATTCATGCCGTTTGATCTGCCGGATCAGGAAAAGGTTGATGCGTTTCTGCCGCCGTTTAAACCAGAGTATGCACTTAATCCTGACGAGCCGGCCAGTCTCAATACCGTGACCCTGCCGGACGTGCGCATAGACGTCCACGGTGAGTTGGCGCACGGCTATATGGAGATTCGGTATCTGCTTCAGGAAGAACTCAGAACATCGCTTGCCGTCGCCGCGGCAGCAGAAAAAAGGTTTGCCGAAATATTCGGCCGGGGCGGCGATCCGTATATCGAACCTTATCGTTGCGACGACGCTGATTATGTTGCTGTCGGTCTCGGGTCATTAACGTATCAGTTAAGGGTTTCCGTTGATGCGTTAAGAAAAGAAGACATCAAAGTGGGCGTTATGGGTATTCGCTTTTACCGGCCATTTCCGGATGAGGCGATTGCCAATGCACTGAAAGGGAAAAAAGGCGTTATCGTTTTTGAAAAGGCGCTCAGTTACGGTTATGAAGGCGCGCTGGCCTCGGATTTAAAGTCCGCGCTTTATGAACACTTAGCCGGCACAGGCCATCTGCCGCTGGTTCAGAATTTTATAGCCGGGATCGGCGGCCGCGAAATCCGGACGGACGATTTGACACAAACCCTCCGGGCTGCGACCCAGAGCAGGATTGCAAAAGAGCCCACCTGGATAGGGCTTAAGTTATAGGAGAATCACATGCAGGCCAAGACGACCATTTTAAGTTTACCAACAGAAGAATTTGTTCATCCGGGAACACGGGCATGCACCGGCTGCGGCCTGGCTATCGCCTACCGGGTGGGCCTTAAAGCCCTGGGCAAAAACACCATTCTGGTTGTGCCGCCAAGCTGCCTTACCGTGCTTCAGGGCCTTTTCCCGGTTGCCTCGACCAAACTCCCCTGTCTGAATGTAACCTTTGCATCAACAGCCGCCGCAGCCACCGGAATCCTTGCCACCTTGAAATCGCAGGGAAAGACAAACATCCAGGTAGCCGCCTGGGCAGGCGACGGCGGAACAAGTGATATCGGCTTACAGGCTTTATCGGGCGCGGCAGAACGGGGCGATAACTTCATCTACCTGTGTTACGACAACGAAGGATACATGAACACCGGGGTTCAGCGCTCGGGCACCACCCCGCTCGGCGCTATAACCGCCAACACACCATTCAAGGGGAAGTTGCAGCAAAAGAAAGACGTCCCGGCCATCATGGCGGCGCATCATTTAAGCTACGTTGCCACCTGCTCTGCTGCCTATCCGCTGGACCTTTACGATAAAATAATTCGATGCAAGGATATGCCGGGCGCCAAATACTTCCATATCCACATCCCCTGCCCGCCCGGGTGGGGCTACGATCCACGATACGGAATCAAGGTCGGAAGGCTCGCCGTGGAAACCGGATATTATGACCTCTACGAAATCGTCAATGGCGAGTTCAAATTGACGGCAGCATCCGAAAAGCTTGTAGAGAAACGCAAGCTGGTGCCGGTGCGCGAATACTTCCGCGCGCAGTCCCGTTTCAAGATTCTGACCGATGAACAGATCGCCGACATTCAGAATCAAATCGATGCGAAATGGGCAGCCTATTACAAGAAAGACGAACAACAGTAGAGACATGTCCGTAACGGACATCCCACAAAAAAACCCCCGGTCTTCCCGGGGGCAGATGTATCTCAACTACTTAAATCTTAAATCTTAAAACTCGTGTGCCCCGCAGGGGTATAATTACTTAAATCTTAAATCTTATATGGTATTTCAACGAAGGAATGTTTCTGCGGATTAAAGTCTTTGGTGTTGCGTGTTGACAACTTGACGTTGTGGAGTATGGCAATGGCGACCTGAAAGGCATCGGGCAGCTTCCAGCCATGTTGCCGCCTCAGTACGGCAGCCTTTTCGGCCACAGCGGCGTCAATTTCTAACATCTCGAAGCTTTGGAGCAGAGGCCGGGCTTTTCGCCCTCCCTCTTCGTCCAGCCCCGTCAGAATATCGGCATAGCTGATCACAGAAATGGCCGTTTTCTCCGGGTCCAAAGCA
>CAIVDK010000399.1 GCA_903904655.1 uncultured delta proteobacterium
AAGAACTGACTGGTATAGTTGCCGATGGGCAGGCCGGTGCGCCCTTCCGTATAGAAAAGGGACTTGTGGCGGGGTATCTGCTCAAAGAGTGACATCTGACCCTTTTTGACGGGGTCACAGGCAGGATTATTAAAGATGACAACGCCCATAAGCCAGATTATCTCCGGACTTTCTTCCTTGCGGCAAACAATATCGTAAAGTATCTGCTTATCGATGGATACAAAAAAAGACCTGACATCCAGATGCATGTAAAAGGCCGGACGGGAGCGGTTGTTGCTCACCTTGCGCATAAATTCCTGAAGTTTATTTACCGCCGCGTGATTTCCCTTGTCTTTACGGCAGGCGTAGCTATCATGGATGAAGCGCCGCTCCCATGATGGTTCCAGGTAGCGAACAAGGAGGTGATGGACGATACGGTCGCGAAAATTGGCGGCGAAGATTTCCCGCAGTTTCGGGCTCTCCGTGACAAAGCAGGTAGACGGAAGGGGGCTGTAAGTGCGGGACTTTAGTTCCTCTTGCAGTTTGATGAGGTTTTCCTCCGCTTGGAGCTCAAACTGCAGGACGCAACGGCTGCCGCGCTTGCTCTTGCGGCAGTTCATATACGCCCGATAAAGGTTTCTCAGTGAAAAGATGTCAGCTTTGTCCATTTGCCTGACCGCACCGGGAGGGCCCGGTTGTTGTTGTCGTTGGACTGGTGGTTCCAGTTCCGGTTGCCATTGTTGAAATTGAAGTTGGCAGCCTCGGAACCGCGTGTCTCCTTACTTCCTCGGAATCGCTTCCGCCACCGGACTTCCATCCCTTTCGGGTAGGATGTCCTGTATCAATATGCCTCATGGGCGAAGGAGACCCAAATGGACTACCTTGGCTCGCTCCGTTTGCCTAGGCTTGCGCCCTCGGCGCACAGATTCTGGCCCAAACGCTTTTTCCTCGCACCTTTCAGCCACCCTTCCGCCTGCCTGCTGATGTCCGTTACATGGTTAATGGCCGTTTCAAATGAATTGAAACTATTGAATGCCTTGACTTCCTTGCAGATGCGGATGATCACTTTGAGTTCCTCGATCGTCACCCGCAGTTCTTCGAGGACTTGTTCTTTGTCAATCTGGTTATTCGCCCTGATAATCAATTTGACCACTGCTCTGGCCGTATTACGAAGGTCTGATCCATGAGTGTATTTATTATATCTTGAAAAATGAACCACAATGGCTTCACAATAGCTCAGAAATTTGAATGCCTCCCGATAGATGGGAAGGTGCTCGTATTGGGCCATAAGTCATTTCTGCTTATTGATGCATCACAAAGTCGTATACGGGAACTTCGATCTTTCTTGCAGGTTGAAGCTTTTTCCGGGCAATCCTCATTAATTCACCCGTTACCTCCGGTGTGTACATTTTTTCTCCGCATCGCTCACAGACATCAGCAGGCACATGCTCGATAAAGATATATTTGTCCTCCTCTTCGTATGTAAACGTGACAGTATCCTTTACCGATTGTCCCCCGCAAAATGGGCATTGCATTTCAATTACCTCCTGTTTTTTCCGTTAATCCATTGCTCCGGATCTGGTTCATAAGCCGTGATGACAACAACTGACGGTGGTAACGCGACTTGTACATGCAGAATTCTACCTGTTACCGTTTTCCCATAAACAAGGCAAGTCGGTGCGTACTTGTCATCAGGATATTCCTCAATGATTTCTCCTTCGTTAATGACTGTTTCTATCTCTTGGCACGATATGTTTCTTTTAATCATCCGCTTCACGGCGTGATCGGAAAATCTATATCGACCGTCTTTTATATTATCCCGAATTCCGTCCAATGTCATCTCTTATCTTGCCTTCCCCGCTTTTTTGTAGCGAGCAGGGCTTCGCCCTGCACCCGGCCTAAAAGAAAAATAATCAAATAATCAAATGACCAAATAATCTATTTGCCTGACCGCACCGGGAGGGCCCGGAGGCTGCTGTCGTTGGACTGGGGGATCCAGCACCGGTAGCCAAGGGTTAAAACCGAAGGTGGCAGCCTCGGAACCGCGTGTTTCGGATGCCCATGCCCAAAAACAAGTAATATCAATCAACTCCGTTGCAACATGTATTTGATATGCTGTATTACATGCCCCTGCCCTGGATTTACCTGCATCATACAACCCCGCCAGCTCATCCTGTGTCGGCATTCGCCAGTCTGAGTACCCTCCGCCACGGTAATTACCGCAATAGGCTTTGGCATCTTGCCAGTTAATATTTGAACCATTGTCTTTCGCCGCCCACATCAGATTTGTTCTTGTGTCCAGAACTGTCCCATTGCTATAGGCCGTAAAACGGCCATCTCTCCCTATCACATTAGATGTGGAAACTGAAGGCCGTGGCGCCATGGCAAGGGTCTTTTTCGCCTGCTTCCGCTCCAACTCCGCCTGACGTGCTGCTTCTTTCTCAGCTTCTAAACGTTCCTTTTCCTCGGCTATCTTTTGTCTTTTCTCATCCAATGCCTTCTTTTTTCTATCTGCCGCAGCTTGGCGAGCTTCTTCCTGCTGGGCTGCCAGCCGCTCCCGTTCTTCTTCTATCTGCTGCCTTTTTTCATCAAGCGCCTTCTTCTTCACAAACGATGCTTTCTCTTCCTCCAGGCGGCTTTGCTCGGCATCCAACTTCTCCCTTTCAGCATCAAGTTCTTTCTGTCGCGCCAAGTCTTTCTTCTCCCGTGCCAGAGTTTCCTTTTGAGCCGCCAGTTCATCTGCCTCGGCTTGTTGCTCTTCTTTCTTCGTATAAGAAGTAGCATCAGATGTTGAAGATGCGATTGAGGCCACAAAGACAAAACCACCCCCCTGATCACCTGTATCCCGGACGGGATTGCACAAAGGCTGCTGCTCGGAATTGTTGGCGATGATCGGTGCGATTTGGGTGTAGATCTCCTGTGTTGTGATGTATGGCCTATCATTTTTTTTCAGGGCTTTGATTAACTGGTAGGCAAAGATGCTGTGGCCTTCTGACCCGCTGTCTGAAACAGGAGTCTTGTTGCCGGAGGTCATCCCCCAACGGCTCTTCTCGTTATATAGGTTCAGGTAATACTTGTCGTTAATGAGTGGCGGCAGAGACCGGCCTTCGCCAAATAGAGTGCCGGAATAGCAGGAATCTGACACAAGCAGGACGTGCCTGGCCTTCATGCCTTTCATCGCCTTCTGCACCATCGTGTTGTCCAGATAGGTTGAGGAATCTCCACCTTTTGCATCCGCCGGAACCCACCAGCCGTCATTCAAAACCCTGTCTATATCGCCGTGACCGGCATAGTAAATCAAGACGCTCTCGGCGGCGGATGAATTAGCTGCCAGATCTCTCAACTTTTCAATGATCTCTTTTCTGGTTGCCCGGCGATCCAGTAAAAGATCAACCTTGAATCCATACTTGCTTTGCAGGACGCGCGCCACTTCACGGGCGTCGTTGACAGCGGTTTTCAGAGAATGGATTTTTTTGTCCTGGTAGTCGTTGATGCCGATCACCAATGCCCTGTATGCCCCCAGCTTCCCGCTTTTATGGTTCAGATCATCTTTGCTCTTGATCTCCAGGGAACGAGCAGCGTGGAGCTGATGTGGGATCAAAAGAAAACCGGCAAAGGCAAAGCAGATTATCGCTAATTTAAACAATAAACTCTTTGATAGATATTTCATTTGCGTTCTCCCATTTGCTTCGCATTTCTGTAATATGATGGCTCTATTGTGGTATTGAATTGGAAAAATGTCAATAAGATTCTATGATGTTAACCATTACCATTTCAAATATTGCATATCAAGGGGTAATGGAAAAAACTTGACTACAGGAAGGCAACGATACCACCTCCCACCAAAAAAATCACGTTGAAAAAGCTGCATGTTTCATCCCGTTATCATTGATTATGCCCGTAATTACAAACACATTGAGCAGTAACTTAGAAACTTAAGGGCGTCCCAAATAGCTTTTAACGAAAAAATCA
>CAIVDK010000400.1 GCA_903904655.1 uncultured delta proteobacterium
CATGAAATCTTCGACCACGGACCCGCAGTTGCTTCTGGAGCGCTTCTTGATCAAAGCCTGCGCGAAAGATTAACGTATTGTTTAGTTACGGATGTAGGCCGCGTGACTCACGCGGTGAAACATAATTGAAGATTGTGTGGCGATATAATATTCGCCGAGTCAGTGACACGGCGTATAAATCTATTCGTTTTCAGCGAATCTCAAATCCCACTCTCAGATATTACTGTACTGCCTGTGTAATATCTGAGCGTTATTGTAAAAGAAAAGCCGGCCAAAAGCCGGCTTTTTTAACTACTTTGGAAGTGACCGTTAAAATATATAGGGTGACCTCCCTAGAATACAAGCATCGACATCCTTTGCCGTAGCTTTCAGGCGGAGAATTAACTCACCGCGCGTTTCGGAGCCCTGAACTCTAGTAGAGGCACGGATTCTAGCTACCGTCCAAATAGCGCTCTGCTTTGGATAGTTCAGATTGAAAGTGGCCACACCGTTTGCATCGGTAGTTACTTTTGACGGTACAGTGCCTGCAGCCGAATTAACAGGAGTAATGTAAGTGTCTACTGTCCCCATATAGAGCGTAGATTTAGATTTATCCGCATAATAGTACCTTGCGCCGTCCTCGAGTGGGGCGGGGGTGGCATCGAGAAACAGGTTTTCATTTCTATCTTCGTTCCAGAATGTTCCCAAATTTGAGCCATTATCAGCGTCGTACTCACATGCTGCTGTTTCGCCTGTACTCCAGGCTATTGGCCAGACACTCAGGCTGACTTCTGCATTCGCAACCGCGGCTCCGGCGGCATCGGCAACCAGAACGGACATCGGCCAAGAGTATGTTGCCGCATTGAGTTCACCAATAATGGTAGCTTGGCCAAAAGCGATGGAGCCGGCCTGTCCGCCGATAATGATTGTCGCGTCATTTCCGGAAGGCAATGTATTTGTTTCTACTGCTATACCAACAACTGATGCGCGTATTTGAATACCATGCGCACCGGAAGATATAGAACCTGAAGTGAATGAAGCGCTTGCCTGCCCAAGGCTTAAACCGCCGGTTGTTGTTGAGGCTGTTGTCACGACCACGGGCAAGACTGTTTCGCCACCACTGGTCGGATTGACAATAGAAAACAAAACCGGCACTCCGCCGATGGGGTTAGGAGTGGGGGCAGTATTGTCATATACAGTGGCAGTCAAAGTTGAAGAGCCTGTTGTTGTGCCCACACTCACAGGCACATTGGTGGGAGCAGCTTGAAGGATGATGCGGTAAGCGGCTGCACCTGAAGACATTGCTACTGTGCGGGTATCTTTGTTGTTAGCGTCGGCATACACCTCAACACTGGCAACTCCCGACTGAGTTGTAGAAAGTGTAGCTGTTGCCTTTCCCGCAATAACGGTTTTTGTCACACTTTTATTCGTTACTCCATCCCAGGTACCTATTGTTGTAGCAAATGTAACGATTCCGCTGCTGGGCGCGTTGACGCGCAATTGCAGTGAGTCGCCTATTTTCATGGCTGTGGTCATATTATTGGCAATAACAATACCATTTAGCCTTTGCTCGTCTATGGTAAAATTTGCACCAACCGCGGTTACCGAAATATCCTTCGTTGCGGCTGCTCCCAGTGCTGTCGCGGTTAAAGTTACAGCACCGGCCACCACCCCTTTGATTGTGGTCGTGAACGTGCCGGTGCTGTTGGTTGTTCCTGATGCCGGGGTAATCGTCACACTTCCGGTACCTGTCTGGGTCAAAGCAACCGCTGCGTTCGAAACGACATTGCTACCCGCATCCTTCGCGGTGATGGTCAGGGTTATTGTTGAAGTGCCGTCATTAGGAAGTGACGTTGCCGATGAATTCAGCGTAATGGTGGAACCCACAATCTGTATGGGAATCTGTGCTGTTACGGCTCCATTGTTTGCGGTTGCCGCTATCGTTGCAGTTCGGTTAATTGGATTTCCGGGAGAGGAAAAGGTTACTGTTGCTGGAGTCGTGCTACTGGTAACAACAGAAGGCGCCCCTAAAACCCCGGTACTAGTGCTCATGGTTACCGTTACGTCGGATAACGCGGCATTTGAGGCATTTAATGCATTGACGGTAATTGTCGTGGTTGTAGAGCCGTCAGACTTTACTGTCGTGGGTGTCGCTGAAAGGTTAATAGAAGCAATGATTGGTCCCGTGGGAGTTGGTGGTGTGCCTGAATCCGGTCCGTTTCCGCATCCATAAAGAACAGCAAGATAGAACGCAGAAATAATTATTGATAATAATAGCAGGCGTTGCTTTCTTATTTTGGGGTTGTTCATTTTATCTCTCCTTATTTTCTCAAAGGGGGAGGCTTTTCTAAACCGTCTGTCATTTTTTTAACAAAAACATGATGAAATATCAATATATTTCTTGAATATTATTGTGAAAATGAAGTTAAAACTTTTTTCTTTAAAGTTTTTTAATTTTTGCTTGAGTCTGTCTTTTTGCGCGGGAAAGTTTGTGGGCGGATCCCTTTTTGTTGATGGGGCGGTTGTCTTCTTCTTCGTCCTCATCTTTTGGGTCCGGGGATTCTTTATCG
>CAIVDK010000401.1 GCA_903904655.1 uncultured delta proteobacterium
AGCTTCACGGTCAGGATTCAGGGCGTGCAAATCGGCAATCTCAATCTGCATCTCCCTTTGAAGCATTTCGACCAGTTTTTTGGCATCGGAAATTCTTCGGACTGCAATGATAACGGGCCGGCCATTCGCATGCAATTCCCTGACTTTCTCGAGAATTAACTTATCCTTATCCTCCTTGGTTGTAACAATCACCGCATCGTGTTTAATGAGCCGGGACGGAAGATGCGGCGGGAGGCGCACAAAATCAAGTCCGTAGTCTCGTTTAAAAACTTCGTGATCATTGCCGGCAGTGCCGGTGATCATGCCTAAACCGCACCCCTGATCCCGCAGCCAGCGGTAGTAACTGGTATACGTCATTAACGATGCCGGCATCGAGGGAGGTCGGACTTCCACTTGAACAGCATCACCTGCCGACGGCGAGGACCCGTTAATCTCCAATTGTTCCTTGGCCCAAATCAATTGATGTCTGAAATTGCCAAGAACATGGTTTTCTTTCAAACGGTTGGTATAGGGATCCACAAGTGTGATGTAGCCGTGCCAAATGACATAGTCACTATCGCGATGATTGAAATGTTTCACCAAAAGCGCCTGGCGCATCAATTCTTCCAGGTTCACAAGAGAGATTTTAAGCTTCTGATATAATTTGGAATCCTTAACGAGCTTTTTCGCTGTCTCTGTCAATTGGGCGTTTTGCGCGATTTCATCCAATTGGTAATCAGTCCCTGCCCGGAATTGTAGCGCCCACTTATAGACGAGGAGAAAAGTCTTTGGCGTCATGCCGCGATACTCGGGGATACCGTTCAAAGGGGTGGCGAGAATCAAGGAATCATGAGCTTCATCGAGGACTATACTATCCGCTTCGTCCACCAGCACACGCTGCGGTAAATTGAAGCGCAGAACCCTCTCTCCCCAGCGCAAGACGTTCTTGTCCGCAAGAAAATCGAAAACAAATTGCCCTTTTTCACCGTAGGTAATGTCGGCCTCATAACTTTCGGCGGCTGAGGATACCTTAAGATGACTTTCGCCTGTCGGTTGATCAGACTGGATCGCTGAGTCGTAGACAAAACTTTGAGTATCCGAGGCTCGCACGCCGGTTCTTAAGCCTAAAAGATTAAATATCGCCCCCATTCTTTGGGTGTCCCGCTTGGCCAGATAATCGTTATGAGTGTGCACATGAATGCCTTTCCCGGTCAGCGCGTTAAGATAAGCCGCCATCGCAATTGAAATTGTCTTGCCCTCGCTGGGCTCCATCTCAATAAAATTTCCGTAATGAAGGGCCATCGCGGCAATAATTTGACCGTCATGAAGCCGTTCGCCCACATCGTAACCGGATTCGGCCTTGGCATATTTTGCCGCCTCCATAAAAAGTGCAAAGGCATCCGGCATAATCTGACTCAAGGACTCGCCATCACGCAAACGTCCTCTGAGCCATTCTGTTTTTGTTTTGAACCATTCGCTAATGGGAGAAAATGGAGACTGCCGGAGTTCGTTTGCGAACTTTAATTGCTGATGTCGGATTGACGGGATCATACGCAAATAGCTCTCCAACAATGTCTTCCCTGGAGAGGGAGATCCTTTGGACACTTTTGCCCGAACAGTCCGCAATAAACTTTCCCATTTGTCTTTTCCCAGGATCAGGGTTAATTCAGAATGATAGTCTTCAATCAGAGTGACATCATCGTGATGGAACTTATCCTGTTCTAAACCTAACTCTTTAA
>CAIVDK010000402.1 GCA_903904655.1 uncultured delta proteobacterium
GTCATGGCCGGTATCACGACGACCGAAGAAGTGTTACGCGTGACGCGATCGCTCAACCGCCAAGATGATATCGTTCAGGAAACGTGACAATATGAATGGGGATAAATCACGTTTAATAAGCTTTTGCAAAATGAGCGGCAGCGGCAATGATTTTATCATTATCGACAACCGCGATCTGTCGCTTGATGTCGGCGATCTGTCGACCTTTGCACGCAAGGTTTGCCAGAGAAAAGTTTCTGTGGGCGCGGATGGTATGCTGCTTATTGAACCATCCGGCGTTGCCGATTTTAAATGGCGTTTTTTCAACGCCGACGGCAGCGTTGCGGAAATGTGTGGCAATGCCGCCCGTTGCGTGGCCCGCTGGGCTTATCATAACGGTATCACCGGCTCAAGGCTGTCTTTCGAAACACTTGCCGGCATTATTGATGGTGAGGTCTCCAATGATGTGGTCAAAGTTCGACTCACCGATCCCTCTCCCTTGAAGCTCGGGCAAGAGATTCTTCTCGACAGTCAAGAAAGCCTCCTGGACTGTATCAATACAGGCGTGCCTCACGCAGTCAGTTTTGTGGATCATCTGGAGACATGCGCTGTTTTTGACAAGGGGCGTAAAATCCGTTGTCATGAGTTTTTCCAGCCCAAAGGTACGAACGCGAATTTTGCCTGCACGCTGGACCGGCATAGGATGAAGGTCAGAACTTACGAGCGCGGCGTCGAAGATGAAACGCTGGCCTGCGGTACGGGCGTTGTGGCCTCAGTGCTGGCCGCCGCCGGAAGGAATCTCGTGGATTCACCGGTTGATGTGACTGTACAGAGCGGCGAAACATTGCGCGTTTATTTTACCTGTCGGGAGGGCGCTTTCAAGGAAATATATCTTGAAGGGAAAGTAAAAATAGTTTACCAGGGAATGCTTTTTAAAGAAGCGTATAAATAAAGCTGATCAGGAAGGGGCGATAACTGTGCAAACGGCGGATCGATTAAAGAAAATACCACCCTATTTATTTATGGAATTGAGGAAAAAAATCAATAAAGCCAAATCTGAGGGCGTGGATGTGATATCGCTCGCGATCGGCGATCCGGTGGAAGCCACACCCAATTCCATTATTGATGAACTATGCCGGACGGCCCGCGATCCACAAAATCATCGTTATCCTACCGATGAAGAAAAAGGCATGCTGGCTTTCCGCAAAGAGGTTGCCCGCTGGTATGCGGAGCGCTACGGGGTAAACCTCAATCCTGAAAACGAAATTTTGGGCCTCATCGGCTCCAAGGAAGGCTGTCATCACTTTGTGCTGGCGCGCGTCAATCCCAACGATACGGTTTTAATGACCGATCCCGGCTATCCGGCGTATCGATCCAGCATCCTGATGGGTGAGGGCGTTCCTTATAATGTTCCCATCCTTCCGCATAATAATTATCTGCCGGTACTGGAAGACATTCCCACGGACGTGGCGAAAAAAGCCACCGCCATGTTTTTGAATTACCCGAACAATCCGACTGGTGCCTGCGCCACATTGGAATTCTTGAATAAGCTGGTGGCCTTTGCCGGTGAGTATGATATTGCTGTTTGTTACGATAATCCATACAGCGAGATCGTCTTTGCCGGACAGGAACACATCAGTTTTCTGATGGCGCCCGGCGCGAAAGATGTGGGCATTGAACTGAATTCTCTTTCCAAACCTTTTAATATGTGCGGTTGGCGGCTGGGAATGGCCTGTGGCAATCCCGATCTGATTGCCGGAATCAGCAAGGTTAAGGAAAACACCGATTCCGGAATTTTTAATGCAGTGCAGTATGCCGGGATTGCGGCCTTGCATAACGAAGCAGGATTTATTGAAGAGATGCTCTCCATTTACGGGCGCAGACGAGAGCTGGTTTTGAAAACGCTCAAGAAAATCGGCATTGATTTTAATCCGCCGCGCGGCACATTTTATCTGTGGGTGCCGGCGCCCAAAGGCATGACGTCGCTCGAATTCACCAACCGCCTGTTTGATAAAACCGCCGTAGTGGTTGCCTCCGGCACGGCTTATGGTCAATACGGCGAAGGCTTTGTCCGCATCTCGCTCACGGTTCCGGATGACCGGCTGAAAGAAGCGATGGGGCGCATCGAGAAAGAATTTGCGAGATAACGCCGGAAAAGGTCTGTATGCTGCGTTGCGCTGCAGCCTCGGGCGTTGCGCGCCTTGCCTCCAGAGCCTTTTGCGACGTTATTGAATCGTTGAGGAAAAGGTAATCAATTATGGAAATGGGTATTTTGGGCCTTCCCCAGAGCGGGAAGAGCACATTGTTTCAAATCATGACCGGCGTAAAAAGCAGTCAGTCGCATAACGAAGCGGTTGTGCGCGGCCAGGCGTCCGTTCCGGATGAGCGTTTTGACAAACTGGTCGAAATCTATAAACCGGTAAAAGTGGCACCGGCCAAAGTTCCGTTTAGCGATGTCCACGCCGTAGGTGAACATCCGTGGGAAGCCATCCGTCAGAACTTGAGCGGTACGGACGGCATCCTTCATGTGATCGATGGTTTCTCCCTGCCGGATGTTTCACTCGCTCTTGATGCCTATCGCAAGCTGGAAGATGAGTTGGTTCTCTCCGACCTTTTGATCATTGAAAAAAAGCTGGAGCGTCTGACCAAAATGTCCAAAAAGGCAATTTCACCCCAGGAGACGGCGCAAAACGACCTTCTGCCTAAGTTAAAAGATTGCCTGGAAGCGGGGAAACCGCTGCGCGCGGCGGGACTCACAACGGCGGAAGTATTGACACTGCGAAGCTTTTCCTTCTGGACGATCAAGCCGGAACTGATTGTTGTCAATGTGGCCGAAGACAATCTTTCCTTTGCCGAAGCTTTTGCCGTCAAGGCGAATTTGCCGGAACCCGTCATGGGTATCTGCTGTAAGATCGAGGCGGAACTGGCCGGACTGGATGCCGCCGATCAGAAAGAATTTCTGTCGTCCATGGGGATTGCCGAACCGGCATTTGGCCGGATTATCCGGGGCGCTTTTTCGCTTTTGGGACGCATGTCCTTTTTCACGGTCGGTGAAGACGAAGTCAAGGCTTGGGTGATTCCTCTGGAAACCAAAGCGCCCAAGGCCGCCGGCGCCATTCATAACGATTTCGAACGGGGTTTTATCAAAGCCGAGATCATGTCCTACGATGATTTCATCGCCCACGGCGGTTCGCAAACACAAGTAAAATCAGCCGGCCGCCTCCGCCTGGAAGGAAAGGAATACATCGTCCAGGACGGAGACATCATCACCTTCCGCTTCAACGTCTGATGAGCCGGCAAGCGGCGGGAGGTACTGCCTGATTTATGTTTTCTTCTCCACCCACTCTCTCTATGCGACCTTAGAGAACGTGGCAATATTTCCTTGACATACAAACGTAACTTCCCTATCCTCCCTTCCAATGAAAGCAAGTTCTCATCAAACAAATTTATAAGGAGGATTCATGCCTAAATCGTTGAAAGACAAAGTTATTTGGATCACCGGGGCAGGAACGGGGATCGGTCAGGCGGCGGCAGTCGCCCTGGCCCAAAACGGCGCGAATGTTGTTCTTTCGGGGCGCAGAATGGAACAGCTCCAAAAGACGGCGGACCGTGTTACTTCATCGGGCGGTTGTGCATCACTGGAAGTGCTGGATGTAACCGATTCATTGTCAATCCATGCGGTGGTGGATCGCATTGTCTCACGCCATGGACGGCTGGATACTCTGGTCAACAATGCGGGAACGAACATCATTGAGCGGCACTGGTCAAGGGTCACGCCGGAGAAATGGAACGAGGTCATTGACATAGATTTGAGTGGCGCGTTTTATTGCGCGTCCGCAGTCCTTCCCATCATGAGAAAGCAAAAAGATGGTTTGATTATCAACGTGTCTTCCTGGGCGGGGCGTTTTTACACACACCTTACCGGACCGGCCTACAGCGCGGCCAAACATGGCATGATGGCCATGAACGCCAGCATCAACATGGAAGAATGCATAAATGGCATCCGGGCCTGCGCGATCTGTCCCGGCGAGGTCTGGACGCCGATCATGGATCGAAGGCCTGATCAGTTGGGCGATGACGTGAAAGCCAAAATGCTGAAGTCCGAGGACGTGGGCGAGGCCATTGCGTTTGTCGCGTGTCTGCCCAAAACCGTGTGTATCAACGAAATGATTATCAGCCCGACGTGGAATCGGGGATATATTGCCGATCTGACACCGGGGACTTAATACGGAAGGAAGGTTATGACACCCAAAGAGATGAGGAAAAAAGCCATAGAAATGATGGCCGTAGAGCGGTTTCATTGCAGCCAGGCTATTGCCGTCGTCGGGCAGCAAAAGCTGGGTAAGGGTAACGATGACGTTATCCGCGCCATGGGGGCGTTCGGCGGGGGATTGGGAGGCAACGGCGAAGTCTGCGGCGCGCTGGCCGGGGGACTGGCTGTGCTCGGTTTGCGCTACAGCCGCGCGCAGAGTGATGAAAAGGAAAATCCGAAAATGTGGGCTGATGCTCAAGAAATGGTGCGGCGGTTTCGCGACGAGATTGTGAATCAATGCGGCACGATTAATTGTCGGGATATCGCAGGCGTGGACTGGACAGACCGCGGAGAGGCCAGAGCTTTTTATCAAGGCGACAAGGTCAAGAAATGCATCCGTATCGTCGGCGCGACAGCGATGCTGGTGGGGGAAATGCTTGAGCGGGACTGATGTTCTCTCAGGAATGTAGAGTGATGCTTGTGGAACCGAAAGGTACACTAAACACAGGAAATGCCGGCGGCGCGTTGACGGATACAGACCTTGAATGGATCTAGTTGCACAGGGACAAATTTTCATTCAGAGTTACTTCGGTTGTGCCTCGGAAGGAATTGGTCAGGAGGATTTTATCGGCCGTTTTAAAGTTTTTGAGGTAGATAATTATTTCACGGGCTTTTAATTTTTTGATCATGATCTGCCGTCCGATTCCAGGGAGCAGACCGCAGGAAATCGGCGGTGTAAAATATTGGTCTTTGATTCGGACAAAAATATTGGATATCGCGCCTTCGGTGATTTGATCTTTTTCATTCCTGAAGATAACGTCTTCCAGCGCTACACTTTCCGTTCAAGTGGGTTCTGGCTCTGACACCGGGAGCGGACATTGCCTCATTGCCACGGCGGCCTTTGGTTCTTACCTGCATCCGTATGTCGGACTGTTGCGAGACTTCCGGGATTCGTTTCTCCTGACCAAGCGGATCGGACAAGCCTTTGTGCGCTGGTATTACAGAGTTTCCCCGCCGCTGGCCGACTTGATTGCGCAAAAAGCCTATATTCGGGCGGCGGTGCGAGTTGTGCTACTGCCCACCATTGGTTTCAGTGCACTTGCCCTGAATATCGGTTTGTTCGGGAGTGTGTTTTTACTCCTGGCCTTCCTGTTTCTGACCGGTATGGGCGTGAGAAAACTGGTTCGGTTCGGCAGTCCAAGAGATTAATCTTTAAGGAGATATTTCATGAAAACAAACCGTATTCACCGTATTTTGTACAGCGCATTACTTTTGGGGTTCTTCATGCTCGTATCGATGCAATCCGCACTCGCTTGTACCCGCGCCGTCTATTTCGGCAAGGAAGGCCAGACCGTCACGGGCCGCACCATGGACTGGCTCGAAGACATGCAGTCCAACCTCTGGATCTTCCCGCGCGGCATGGCCCGCGGAGGCGACATGGGCAAAGAGTCCCTAAAATGGACGAGCAAGTATGGCAGCGTGATCGCGTCCGGCTACGAGAGCGGCACCGCCGACGGCATGAACGAAAAGGGCCTGGTCGCCAACATGCTCTACCTCACCGAATCGGAATACCCCCCGGATGACAAGCGGCCCACCCTCATCACCGGCGCGTGGACACAGTACGTCCTCGATAATTTCGCAACGGTCGAAGAGGCCGTGGCAGCAATGCGCCTGGAAAAGTTCCGCGTGGTCACCGTCGCAGCCCCCAATGGCAAACCGGGCTCCGTCCACTTCTCAATCTCGGATGCCTCGGGCAATTCGGCCATTTTCGAGTACATCAACGGCAAGCTGGTCATCCATCACGGCAGGCAGTACCAGGTCATGACCAATTCGCCGATCTACAGCGAGCAGATCCCACTGAACGAGTACTGGAAGCAAATCGGCGGCACCGTCATGCTGCCGGGCACCAACCGCGCCGCCGACCGGTTTGCCCGCGCGTCGTTTTACATCAATGCCACCGCCCAGTCCGCCGATCTGCGCGAGGCAGTTGCCGCCGTTTTCAGCGTCATGCGCAACGTCAGCGTGCCCCGCGGCATCAGCACGCCGACCCAGCCCAACATATCGTCCACAATCTGGCGTACGGTTGCGGATCAGAAGAATAAGGTTTACTTCTTCGAGGATACCGCAAGTCCGAGCCTTGTGTGGGTGCAACTCAATCAGATCGATTTCAAGCCGGATTCGGGCGTCCGTAAGCTCACCCTGCATGGCAATCCGGACTTGGGAGGGGACCAGACAACCCATTTCAAGAAAGCTGAGGCGTTCAAGTTTCCGGCGCTGCACTAAGCGAGGGTAACAAGAAGGATTATGAATATGAAAAGAATTTCTGTTGTATGGTCGCTATTCCTGATTCTTGTCCTGACGTTGTTCGTCGGATGCGCAGGCAGTTACAATTACAATTCAACCACTCCGCTAAGTGCCGAGAATGTCAATCTGATCTTTGTGGTAAGCCCGGATTTAGCTTATCAGACGCCAGGTGATGTCAATCCAGACACGGCTAACCTTACCAATCAGGGTTTACAGCGCTCGCTTCTCCTGGCCACATACCTGAAAACGCAGGTTCTGGGAAGAAAGAACGTAACCGGCATTTACGTGCTCGCACCGATGACGCATTTGCAAACTGCAAATAATTACCCTGATATGGCAGCAATCTGGTATATTCAACAGTTTGCCCTTCTCAACCAGATCAATCTACCCGTTGATAAAAATGGGACCACCTATACCGCCAACAGCTACCTGATCAACGCAGCGTATGCTCCCGGGTCCGTGCCCAGCGGAGTTGTTTTGCCGACTACATACTGCCCTGATTGCCAGGGGCTGGATTTCAACAACACTAACGGCAACAACGATACGTTAGTATCCGGTATCATCAATAAAAAAACCCCGGGTTATTATGTATTTTCGGCGCCTTGGGAGACAATCAGCGCTTTGTTGGCCAATATCAACAGCCAAGAGGGTTATAACCTGACTCTTCCGGCGACCTATATAGATACAAATTATGTCTATGCGATCTCCATCGCTCCGTCTGGAGACGCTCGCCTGATTACCTACAACAGCAATCTGAAGCCGCCTTCCACTTACCCTGTGCTGCCCTCGCCTGTGACACGCACTTCATGCACATACGCGCTGCAGCCCTATTTCAGCACCACACGGACCGGAGGGGTTAATGGCGCCGTAATTCCGGCGAACATCAACAAAAACCAGATAATTTACATTGTACGGCATGCAGAGGCGCATCCGGGGAACGTGTTTGAAGACGGCAATTATGTAGGTGCAGGGCAATGGCGCGCGCTGGAACTTCCCTGCGCTCTGCGCGGCAAAATAAGTCCCAACATGGTTTATTCCATCGACCCCGCACAGTGGTTCAATATTTCATCCGTCAGGCCCTCATTCAATGTTTCATACGTCAGGCCCTCATTAACGGTACTACCTTATGCCATCGCCAATAATTTGCCCTATTATCTCGTTTCGAGCTTCTATATCGTGGATAAGAACGTTGCCCAACTCGCCAGTGATTTTTTCTTTACCGGCGGTAATTTATCTAATAAAAACATACTACTGGCATGGGAGTCCACACGTATCAAACCGCTGATAAATGCGCTCCTGAAAAGCTATGGCGGCAGCAGCCTTCCGCTCCTTGATCCCGACACGTGGCCGATTGCCGACTACGACACCATCTGGACCGTGACGCTTGACGCCTCAGGTAATCTGACGGTGGACAACGCGTTGTGCGAAGGCATCGATTCCGCAGCGCTGCCGGCAACGGCCCCTCAATTCTGACCGTCAGAGTGTACCACTTAGTGAACATACAAGAGATAGAGCCTGTCAGCCAATTTTCATGCACGTAGACTTTGGCTGCTTCCTGCTATCAGTAAAACGTCAACCTCGACGAAAACGCATCATTTTAACTCGTAATCATTGATGTTAATTTTTCGGCAATGATGATACTGATGAACCGTTATGAAGGGCTTGCAGAGACGTGATGCATGGCCTGGCGCCTCTTTGCCACAAAGATGGAAACGACGGAAACAATGGAAGGCTTTGCCCTAAGCATGCACGCTGTATTGCTACCCGATCTCAACTCAAACAAATAATTAAGGAGGGGATACATGAGACGTTTTATATTTATGACAGCGTTCTTGTTCTTTTTCATGACAGGACAAGTGTTCGCAGCGGATAATCTAATCAATGCAGCTTCAAAAATTGAATCAGGAATTTTAAGTATTCTGAATGGAATCGGAAGTACGATATCTCATGCTGCAAAAGAAACAGGCAAAACAGGGCTGCATCGTGAAACTGAAATAAGAAAGCTTCTTCAGAAGAATTGTATTGCCGGCAAGCCTTATGCGATCAATTCCACATTCATCGATAGCAAGGGTATTATGAAGTTTATCGAACCCGAACAATACCGGAGCTATGAAGGCTCGGATATCTCCGGACAGGAAGCTATTATTAAGATGCTGAAGACAAAAAAACCCGGGATGGGGAATGTATTCGTTTCTGTCGAAGGCATACAATGTATCGATATTGAATATCCCGTTTTTTCAAAGGGAAAGCAGTTCCTTGGCTCTGTCAGCCTGATTGTAAAACATATTGAAATGATTCGTACTGCTGTGGAACCGATTGAGAAAGATCTGGGTGTAAAGAGTTGGGTCATGCAGAAGAACGGCCTTATCCTCTATGAGACAGATCCAACACAGACAGGGCTTAACCTGTTTACCGATCCACTCTATAAAGACTATCCTGAATTGATTGCTCTGGGCAAACGGACTATCAAAGAAAAGGAAGGCGTGGGATTTTACACTTTTCTCACTCATGGAACGAAAAATGTTGTAAAGAAAAAGGCTGCCTGGAAAACGGTTCATTTCTTAAATAACGACTGGATTATTGTGACCTACAGCGAGGTTAAATAATTTACTTCTGCATGGTTAAATTCGAAGGGTGCCTAATTCTGACCAAGCATTGACTATGCGCAATATCAACTCAATATGGTTGCCGAGTTAATTCTTGTCGGTCGCATGATTAGCCAATGAATCTTAGATCCCCGTTCTGAAGACGGACGGGAAAAAAAGGAGAAACACCATGAAAGACAAAGTTCATGAACAGGAAAGCCCCATAATGAAAGGGAACGAGCGCGGAGGGACATGCGGGGTGACCCGACGGCAGCTTTTAGCCGGGGCTGCAGTGGCGGTTGGGGTTGCCGGTGGAGGACTTCTTCTGCCTCGTCCACTGCGGGCTGTCGAAATTCCCAAAAAGTGGGATAGGAAAACGGACGTCGTAATAATCGGCACAGGCTACGCGGGACTGGCGGCGGCCATCGAGGCCCATGACGCCGGAGCGAAAGTCATTATTATTGAAAAGAGCCAGTTGATCGGCGGCAACTCAGCCATTGCAAGCGGCGCTCTCAATGCTGTTGACCCGGAACGGCAGAAAAAGCAAGACATCGAGGACTCTATTGATCTCCATTTTAACCAGACATTGGAGGGCGGCGACTTCCGAGGTGATCGGGAAAAGGTCCGCTTCTTAGCGGAACACGCATTAGAGGGCCTTCAGTGGCTTGAAAAACAGGGTATTGAGTTTGAACCGAAGGTTTACACGGTTATCGGCGCTCTCTGGCCACGCAGCCATGACCCGGCGAATAAAGGGCGAGGCGGGGCGATTATCAAAGCCCTTAAAAGCCAGGTGGACAAGCGGAAAATTCCCATCCTTATGACTAATTCGCTTACGGGTATTGTCCGCAAAAAACCCCTCGACGGCGACATTCTCGGGGTTGAAGTTGATGATCGCAAGAAAAAAATTTACATTGAGGCAAAGCGTGCTGTCATCCTGGCGACAGGCGGCTTTGGGGCCGATGTTGCCATGCGCTACAAATATAATCCCCGCCTGGATAAGGATGTCCCAACAACAAATGTGAAGACAGCCACAGGAGAAGCGATCAGCTATTCTGCGGATATAGGAGCCGATGTCATCGGCATGGACTTCATTCAGCTCCTCGTCGCCTGCAACTTCTACACAAAGCAATATGGTTCTCTGACGAATCTGGGTATTGACTCGGCAATTTTCATCAATACCAAGGGACAACGGTTTGTGGCTGAGGATTCCCGGCGCGATGTTCTGGCCGATGCCATCCTGAAGCAACCCCAAAAAGTGCTCCTCTGGGTGGCTGACGACCGCTGTCAGAAACGCTTCAAGGAGAATGCCACGGAACAGATCCTCAAAGACGGTCTTGCCTTTCGGGCGGACTCCATCGAGGAACTGGCAAAGATCCTAAATGCGAAATTTTCCGTTCCTGAAGATGTTTTCTTAGCGACGGTCCACAATTACAATGAATCGGTCCGGAAAGGGAAGGACGAAGGCTTCGGTAAGAAGGTGGCCAATCTGAAGACAATAGAAAAAGGGCCCTTCTGGGCAAGCCCCACCCAGGCCGGAGTCCACCATACCATGGGCGGACTCCGCACAAAAGGGACAACCGGTCAGGTTATCGACCGATACGGGAAAATCATTCCCCGACTCTATGCAGCGGGGGAAGTAACCGGGGGCGTCCATGGAACGAATCGTCTGGGGGGCAACGCAACGACTGATTGCATTGTGTTTGGTCGATTGGCTGGAATCAGCGCGGCGAAGTAGAAGTAAGCGGTTAGAAATAAGAAGCGATGATGAGGGCCAGCCCATCTTAGGTCGGCCCGTTTTTATACTGCGTTACATTCAAATTGAGGAGAATATTCCATGGTCGTGGGATGAATGGTTTAGCCCGCTTAGAAGTAACGGAGAGATCTCACACGAGTATGCTGGACACGTATACAATCAATTCATGGTTGACATTTTTCCATAGACCAGGTTCAAATGCTGACAGATCATCGCAGGCGAGAAAGCGTTCAACGCTATGCATCCGTAAAGGAAGCGTTGATGGCGGTGGAGATTATGCTGAA
>CAIVDK010000403.1 GCA_903904655.1 uncultured delta proteobacterium
GGACCAGGCTTTTCTTCCCGGTCAATCAGCGTGTAACCGACCTCATCCACAATCACCAACGCCGACTTATTGTAACCTCTGCCTCTTCCTTTCCGCTCAGCTCCATAATCTTTTTTCAATTTTCCGATCAGGTCTTCCATCGTGGTAAAAAAGATGCTCATTCCGGCCTGACAAGCCTTGAGAGCCAAAGCAACGGCCAGATGTGTCTTGCCAACGCCGGGAGGCCGCAGAAAAATCACATTGCCTTTCTGACGGATAAACGTCAGATCAAACAGAGACATCACTCTTTGACGATCCAGTTTGGGCTGAAAAGTAAAATCGAACTCCTCAATGCTTTTGATAAAAGGAAGTCCAGATATCTTTACCGATGTTTCCACTGCAGGCAAAGAGGTTCGCAGAGAGAAAGTCCCTATGTTTCTCATTTGTTCCCCCGGCGCGTCAAACAGTTCTTGCTTTCCGAGAGCGAAATATTTATTAGCCGTGTGATAAAAATTGACAGACAGACAGAACTTCCCTATGTTTATCGCAACATAGTACAATGCCTTATCAAAAGGGGATGGAATCCATGACGACCGAAGTTGAAGCGAATCGGGGCGAGCGAATTGTGACAAGTACCTGCGCTGGCGACTGCGGCGGACGTTGTCCGCTCAAGGTGTATGTACAGGACGGGAAGGTCATGAAGATTACAACTGACGACCGGTTCGGTCCGGATCTCCAGGCTTGCGCCCGCGGCCTGACCCAGCGGGATGTCCTCTATGCGCCTGATCGGATCACCGTGCCTTTGAAGCGGACTGGTCCCCGGGGGAGCGGCAAATTTACGCCGATCAGTTGGGATGAGGCCCTGGATACCGTTTCCGTGGCGCTCAAGGAAGCCAAAGAAAAAGATGGGCCGCAATCCGTTTTCCTCATGGACTACTCCGGTTCGGTAAGCCTGCTGCATGGGACGCAAAAAGCAAGCCGTCGCTTCTTTTCCTTCTTCGGCGGCTGTACCTCCTGGCGCGGCAATTCGTCCATGGAAGGGGCAGTATTTTCTTCCAAGGCGACCTTCGGCACAATCTTCACGGGCAACTCGCGCGACAATTTTCTTTCTTCCCAACTCATCATTCTCTGGGGCTGGAATCCTCTCGATACGCGCTTCGGTCCGGAGACGGCCGGATACCTGATAAAGGCGAAGGACAGAGGCGTGAAGATCATCTCCGTCGATCCCCGATCGAACAACTCGGCTGAAAAGCTGGCCAACCAGTGGATCGCCGTTAAACCGGGCACGGATGCGGCGCTGATGATTGCCATGGCTTATGTGTTGATCGCGGAAGATCTGTACGATCGAACTTTCATCGAAACGTATACGTCCGGATTTGAGCAATTCAAAGAATATGTGACGGGAGCGGCGGACAGCATACCCAAGACGCCTGCCTGGGCCGAGGAGATCACGGGAGTGCCTAGGGAATCGATCGAAAGACTCGCCCGTGATTACGCCACGTGCAAACCAGCGGCCCTTTGTGCCGGGTGGGCTCCGGGTCGATCCGCATTCGGCGAGCAATACCACCGTGCAGCTGCGACACTCGCGGCGATGACCGGGAATATCGGTATCCAGGGCGGCCATGTGTCGGGTGGGACCGATGTCAAAATAGAGGGCTTTCTTTGGGGCTCGCTCGAAGTTCCGGGGGGCAAAAACCCCGCCGTGCAAATCACGGATATCTATAATCTCCTTTTGAAAGGGAAAGCGGGCGGGTATCCGAGTGACATCCGGGTTCTTTACATAGTCGGCTCCAACGTGCTCAACCAGTTTTTGAATTTAAACAAAGGGATCAAGGCACTGCAAGCTCCGGCGTTTACCGTTATCCATGAACTGTTCATGACTCCCACCGCCCGTTATGCCGATATGGTGCTGCCAGTGGCGCACTTTCTGGAAAGGGAAGACATCGGCCAGCCTTTTGTCGGGGGAACGTATGACGTTGTCATGGAGAAGGCGGTGGATGCGTTAGGCGATGCCAGAACCGATCTGGCCATCTTCACGCAGCTCGCTGCCCGCCTGGGCCTGGCAGGTTTCAACGACAAGACGGACGAGGAATGGCTCAAGGAGTTTGTATCCCAAACGCCCGGGTTGCCTCCCTATGACGTCCTCAGAGATATTAAGGTTCATCGCGTCAACACCGTCAGGCCCCTGGTGGCTTTTCGCAAGCAGATTAAAGATCCCGGGAATAACCCCTTTCCGACGCCGTCCGGGAAGATCGAAATTTTCAGCCAGAAGATTGCCGCAATGA
>CAIVDK010000404.1 GCA_903904655.1 uncultured delta proteobacterium
AAAACGCATTTGACTGTGGCAAAGGTCGCGGGGCTTCATTCATGGTACAACGCCGCGGGACCCGACCTGGCCAAGATCAAAGCCGGCAATATCGAATCTTATAATCATTTTTTCAATAATAACGCCGAAGCCGAAGTAACTTCCCGGATGGTGCTGGAGCAAATTGAACGATACAATGAGCGGAATAAGTTGCTGGATTCTGAAGGTCACCTCTATGGAGCGATTATCGGGTCGCTGCGCGCTTATGAAAAGGACCTTCGCGCGGGCAAATATGCCAAATACCATCTGGCCTACTGCGCGCACTACATCGCCGATCTGTCTCAGCCGCTGCACAACATTCCCTATGATTTTTTTAATCAAACGTTTCATGATATCGATGACGGTATTGTGGATGCCACCATCATGGACGAGCCGCAAAAGATTGTTCAGCACATGTATGTCATCACATTGAATCCGGAAAATTTCGAAGAAGACCTGGCGCGGGAAATTGCGCGCATCGCCAATATCACCCGCAAGCTGGGCTATAAGTTGCGCGCCGAAAATCGAAGCATCACGAAAGAAGAAGCCACCATACAGCTTGGTCACAGCGCCTCACTCTTCAGGGCCGTGCTGAATTATCATAAAACACCTTAACCTTTGATTCTAACCTTTGACGATTTATTCTTGAACATCGTCTTCCGGTTTGTTATAAAGAATCATCTGAACCGTCAGTTACAATCCAAACCGAAAAACATGACCTGACAAAATAACTTGCTCATTGGGAATTTAGCTGCAATCATAGGGACAGAAAGAGAGCTTTGCACAACCACTCTAATCGTCATTCCTGCGAATAACCTAAAGGTCACGAGCGCGGGAAGCTAGAAAGTAATTGAAAACACTTGATTCCCGCGCTCGTGACCTGAAAGGTTATGACAAAATTGTTGGTTTTATATTGTTGGTTTTATGTGGTTTTGCAAAGCTCTCAGAAAAAGACAGAAGCCAGGTGCATGACGAAGACAAAAAAGAATGAATGCGTCAAAAAATCTATTGACAATCGCACGCACATGTTTTATCTTTTTGGCCACAGTGTAGGCATGCACTGGTAAATTTACGTGCTTTAAGATTTAAGGATATTTATTCATTGTGAATAAATGCCTTAGTCAATTTAAACAATTTTTATAGGAGGAAAAATTCATGAAGAGAAGAATTATGGGTTATGTGGCTGTCATGGTGACAGTGATTTGTCTGTGCGCTGCTCCGTCTTTTGCAGCGGACAATTTCAAGATCGGCGTCGGTTATCAGGGTCTTGTCGCCGGTAACGTGCTGAATGGCCTGTCCGTACGCGGTTGGTTCGGCCCCCAGACGGCGATCGGCGTTGAAGCCAATGCTTTTTATGGCGCCGCAAAGATTTCCGTCGATGGCTTAGCTAACGACTTGTCCGCAAGTTTGTGGCTGATTGAGTTGAAACCGATGTACGCTTTCATCGTGAAAGAGAACAGCCGCTTTTATGCCGGTTTAAAAGGAGCTTACGGTCAGTATAAAGCCGACACCGGAAACACCACGAACGGAACATTCATGATGGGTGGTGGATTAGTCGGTGCTGAATGGAACTTCCCGGCCTTGAAGGAAGTTGGCTTTAACTTTGAAGTCGGTTACAATTATGTCTCTGACAAAAACGCCGCTGACGGTACTCCCGACATCAATATTAAGCTCCACGGCATCAACGTCGGCGCTGGTATTAAATACTATTTCTAGATCGTAACGTTTAAATCTTTAAATCGAATCCCTATGGTCTGCCCGGCCATAGGGATTTTTTATTTCCACCAAGAATATTTCACTGATAATTTCATAAACCTGTGTTAAGCTTTTCAATCGAAATCAAGCGGAAGCAAGACCGGGATAACCCCGGAAAGACAAGGGAGAAATATCGGCCCATATGTCCATTGCCGAATCAGGATTATGGAAACATATCCAGCGATAAAAGAAACGCCATGCTATTTTTATCCGATGTTTCAATGAAAGCTAAATGTATATGTTACAAATAATTGGTATCGATATCGGATCCGTCGCACTGTCCGTCGTTGTCGTTGATGAAAAAGGCGCGGTCATCAATTCATCCTATGAGTTTCATCGGGGGGCCATCGCCGACACGTTGCGGCAAATGCTAGCCGGCCTTGACATTTCTCAAATCGGCGGCATCGCCATGACGCAGTCCGGGCCGGATATTCTTGAAGACGTGCCTCGTTATGACACCCAGATCGCCATGATTGCCGCCGTTAAAAAATATCATGCCGAAGTTGGCAGTATTTTATTTGTCGGCGGTGAAAATTTCGGTCTGATTACGTTTAACGAAAAGGGCGATTATGAACGCTTCCGTTCCAATTCATCCTGCGCTGCGGGAACCGGCAGCTTTCTGGACCAGCAGGCCAAGCGTCTCAATCTAAAGAGCATTGAAGCACTCAGCACCGTCGCGTTTTGCAACCAAAGCAACACACCGAAGATCGCCACGCGCTGCGCCGTGTTTGCCAAAACCGACCTGATTCACGCCCAGCAGGAAGGCTATTCCGTGGGCCAGATCAGCGATGGGCTTTGTGAAGGCCTGGCTAAAAACGTCATCGACACCCTTATTCCCGATTGGAATATCCGCACACCGTTTATTCTGGCGGGTGGTGTCTCGATGAATTCCGCCGTGGTTAAGCATTTCCGCAATCTTTTGCAGGCTGAGCCCATCATCGGCGAACACAGTCGTCTCTATGGCGCAATCGGCGCGACCCTGCTCTACCTGGAAGAAACGGCTCCCGCTCCACTTAGCGCCAAGAATTGGGATGATCTTTTCGTCAAAGAGATCAAAGAAAAGACATACGGCTATCCCCCGCTGAAACTTTCTCTTTCGACCTATCCGGCATTTGTTACCAACGCCAGTTATCTGTATAAACCCGGCAACAACTCCGCCCCCATCGAAGTGGATATTTACCAGCCCCTGCAAAATAAAGAGGAAGTCTATCTGGGCATCGACATCGGATCGACCAGCACCAAGGCGGTTTTGATCAACAGTCGCAATGACGTGCTGATCGGCCTTTACACGCAAACCGCAGGCCAGCCCGTCAAAGCGATCCAGGCGCTTTTCGAGGCCATTGAAAACATCACCCAAAAACAGGCCTGTGAATTTATTTTTAACGGCGTCGGGACCACCGGATCAGGCCGCAAATTCATCGGCCGTATCGTCAACGCCGATTTGATTATCGACGAAATCACCGCGCATGCGCGCGCCGCCTATGAACTCAACAGCGAAGCGGACACAATCATCGAGATCGGCGGCCAAGACGCCAAATTCACCACCATGCAAAACGGTATGGTCACCTCCTCGGTTATGAACAATGTCTGCGCCGCAGGCACCGGCAGCTTCATTGAAGAACAGGCTGTCAAGCTCGGTGTGAGCCTTGCCGACTATACCGGACGCGCCCTGAATACCCCCTCGCCTATTTCCAGCGACCGTTGCACCGTTTTCATGGAACGCGACATCAATAACTATCTGACGGAAGGATACTCCGTTGATGAAGTGCTGGCGAGCGTCCTGCATTCCGTGTGCGAAAATTATCTGGCCAAGGTCGCCGTGGAAGCCAACATCGGGCAAAATGTTTGCTTTCAAGGCGCCACCGCCCGCAACCAGGCACTGGTTGCAGCCTTTGAGCACCGCCTGAATAAACCCATCTTTGTGTCCAAATTCTGTCACCTGACCGGCGCGCTGGGCAGCGCACTCATTCTGGCGGAAAACGCCGTTCGGAATTCCGCCTTCCGGGGGCTCGCGCTTTACCGCGAAAATATTCCCGTGGAAAATGAAGTCTGCGAGCTGTGCCACAACAACTGTAAGATTAACAAAGTCACCGTCCAGAGAGAAATCGTGGCCTTTGGATTTCTGTGCGGACGCGACTACGACACCAAGCATTACGTCGGCACAGCCAAAAAGCACTATGACCTGATCAAGGAACGAAGCAAGGTATTTCCGCCGGCCAAAAAACCCGCCAAGTTCAAAAAATCCGTTCGGATCGGCATTCCCAATGCCCTTTACCTGGCTGAAGAAATGCCCCTGTGGAAACATTTTTTCGCCACACTCGGCGTGGAAACCGTCACGTCTGAAAATCTCAAGAACGCGATTAAAACAGGCAAGAAACTGGCCGGCGCGGAATTCTGCGCGCCCATGAATGCCTTCTTCGGTCATGTGCAGCATCTGGTTGACAAATGCGACTACATCTTTTTGCCTGTATATCTGGAAGCCGAAAAACAGAAAGATGAGGTTTACCGCTACTACTGCTATTATACCCAGTTTGCGGCCACACTTTCGGCGGGCACGAAAAGCCTGCGCCTGAAAAACAAAACACTCATGCCGGTCATCGACCATCGCTCATTTCAATCGCGCATTGAGCTCTTTTCCACCCTTAAATCGATTTTGAATACCGGCTACTGGGAAATTTATAACGCCTATGAAGCGGCGCTTTCTTTTTATGACGACGGCCGCAATAACCTGCTCAATGTCTATGAGAGAGAAAAACCCGGCACAGACAAGATCAGTGTGACGCTTTTGGGCCGGCCCTACTCCATCATGCAAAACTCAATGAATAAAGGCATACCGGATATCTTCAGCGCGCTCAATACCAAGACTTTTTATCAGGACATGATGCCTGTGGCTGAGGAGGATTTGTCAGAGATCGATTCTCTGCTCAAAAGAATGCACTGGAATTACGCTGCGAAGATTTTGAAAGCGGCGCTCTATATCGCCCGCACGCCCGGTCTTTATCCGGTTTATGTCACCTCCTTCAAGTGCAGTCCCGATTCTTTCTGTCTCGAATATTTTAAACGCATCATGGACAAATACAGCAAGCCTTATTTGATCCTCGAACTCGACGAACACGATTCCAATGTCGGTTATGAAACACGCATCGAAGCAGCCGTACGTTCTTTTAACAACCATCATGAGAACAAAGAACTTCGCCTGATTTCGTCGCGTGCGTTGCCGCTCAATTCCGAAGGCATCTCCAAGATCAAAGACAAAACGCTGCTCCTTCCTTGTTTTGATCCGATTAGTTCCAAACTATTGGAAGCGGTGTATATCAAAGAAGGCATTGATGCGCGGATTGTGCCACTCACGGAAAAAACTATTCAGCGCGGTCTGCGCACCAATACCGGACAATGTCTGCCGGTCAACCTGATGGCGCAAAGCTATATGGACTACATTGAAGACAACCTTCTGGACCCGGCTCAGACTGCCGGATGGTGCTTTGACAGCCACGTGGCCTGTAATATCCGGTTGTATCCGCAATTGATCAAAGGCATCATGGAAGTAAGCGGCAAGGGTATGGAGAAAGTAGACGTGTATATCGGCAACCTGTCGCTTAGCGACATTTCCATGCAGGCCTCCATTGAGGCCTACTTCGCTCACATGTTCGGCGGGATGCTGCGCAAAGTCGGCTGCAAGATTCGTCCCTATGAAAAAGAAAAAGGCATGACGGACAAGCTGATCACCGAATCTGTGAACATTCTTTACAACACGCTTCTGGGCGGCAGGAACAAAGATGACGATCTGACCCGCGTGATCAATCTTTTCAAAAAAATCGAGACCGTCCCCGGCCACCGCCCGAAAGTCGCCATTTTCGGCGACATGTATGCCCGCGACAATGATGTGTTTAATCAGGATTTGATTCACTGCATCGAGGAATACGGCGGCGAAGTCATCACCACCCCATTTAATGAATTCGCTAAATTGATTGCCAATCCCTATATGCGGCGCTGGTTTCTGGAAGGAGAGTTCATGGACGTTCTCTTCACCAAAACGCTCATCGCTCTGGTCAACCAGTTGGAGAAAAGCTACTATAAAATATTTAATGAATTACTGAATGAACCCTCATTTGGCGCCGCCATTGATTACAAAATAATCTACGACAAGTTTGATGTCACCGTACAGCATTTTGGCGAGTCCACGGACAACCTGCTGAAAATTTCCGCGCTGATGCAGCATTATCCCGACATATCGCTTTTTGTGCAGACCAATCCCGCTTTCTGCTGCGCAGGTCTGGTCACCGAAGCAATGGTCTCGCGCATCGAGGAATACACAGGCGTTCCTATCGTCACCCTCAATTACGACGGCACCGGGAAGAATATCAATTCCAAGATCAGCCCGTATATAAAATTTCCACGCCGGAAAACGGTAGTTAAAATTGTTAACGAAATACTTTCGCAACCCTTATCAAGGAGGAATCCATGAGTGAATTTAGTGGCAAAGTTGCCATCGTTACCGGATCGTCAAGCGGCATCGGCGAAGCAATCGTTCGACGACTGGCAAGCCTTGGCGCATCTGTGGTGGTGAACTCGTCAACATCTGTTGAGGCCGGCAAACGCATTACTGCAGACCTTGGCTCGAATGCGGTGTATGTGCAGGCCGACATCAGCGACAAGATGGCAGGTGCGAACTTGATCGCCCAGACCATAGAGCGTTTCGGCAAGCTCGACATCCTTATTAACAACGCAGGCTGGACAACGCCCGTTCCACATCAAAATTTGGAGGCACTCACCGACGACATCTTTACTCGCACGTTTGAAGTAAATGTGAAAGGCACATGGCTTTTGACCAAGGCTGCCATGCCCTATCTTAAGCTCAGTGACGATGGCAACGTGGTGAACATTACCTCTATTGCCGGCGTTCGCCCGGTGGGAAGTTCGATTGCATACGCTATGACGAAAGCAGCGCTTAATCACATGACTCTGCTGCTCGCCAAGTCGTGTGGCCCCGTACGCGTGAACGCTGTTGCACCCGGCCTGGTGGAAACACCATGGACCAAGGACTGGCAGGCACAGCACGATGGCGTTAAAGCGATGGCGCCACTCAAGCGCTCAGCAACACCCGGTGATTGCGTTGAAGCAACCCTCGGGCTGCTGCGCACCCGCTACGCCACAGGTCATATCTTCGTGGTCGATGGCGGCCTGACACTCTCTATGTAGCAAATCGATACTTCATCCTAACGCCCAGGCCGCGCGCGCCCCTTCTTCCGTGGCTTCCAGGATCCGCCTGCATTTGTGGGCATCACCGACGATGGTAAAGGGGATCTCGAGGTTCGAAAGAACGCCTTTCAGCTTATCGGTCGGTTTCATGCCGGCGGCGATAATGACCTGATCCACGGGGGCAATGGTTTTCTTTTCTCCCGCCAGATCGACGTCCACACTGCCGTCGCCGATAGCCTTGACTTCCGCGCCGAAGAGCATATCACAGTTCTTTTCACGCAGGCGCTTGTGCAGCATATAGCCATGGGATGTTATTTTCAGGACGGGAGAACGCTTCAGCATTTCCACGACGGTCACTTTAACGCCTTTCTCGCTCAGAAAGTCGGCTGTTTCCATCCCGATAAGCGCGCCGCCGATGATGACGACATTTTCTTTGGGAGCAACCCGGCCATCAAGGATTTGCCAGGCATCACAGACGAACGGTTGATCAATGCCCGCAACCGGGGGTATAACTTTCTGCCCGCCGGTGGCCAGAATTACGTAATCGGGCTTCCCTTCGCGTAGCAGAGATTCGGTTACTTCTGTGTCATTTTTTATTTCTACTTTGGACTTCCTGACCTGGCCGATCTGCCAGTCGATCCATTCGCCGTAGATTTCCTTATGCGGCGGAACCTGGGCATAGCGGATTTGGCCTCCCAGAATATTATTCTTCTCGAAAAGGGTTACCTTATGCCCCAGGCGAGAGGCCTCGGCGGCTGCGGTAAGACCGGCGGGCCCTGCTCCCACAACCCATATGTTTTTTGACTTTGCCGCCGGCCCTTCGGGATAGATTGATTCCTGTCCCGTCTCCGGATTGATGGAACAGCGGATGTTTCCTTCTCCAAGCATTTCCCGTTCGATACATCCCTGATTGCAGGCAATACATAGCCGGATGTCTTCAGGCCGGCCTGCTTTGGCCTTGATAAGAAAATCGGGGTCCGACAAAAACTGTCTGCCGAAGGCAACAAGATCTGCGTCGCCCCGGGCGATTACCTCGTCTGCGCACGAAGGATCCGTAAAACGTCCGACGGCGATAACAGGGACATCGACAACATCCTTCACTTTTCGCGCCAACCAGGCATTGAAGCCGGGAACGTATTCGGCGGGTGCCTGGGTGATGCCTCCGGGGCTTCCATGTGTACCGAAGGAGGCGTGGATAATATCGGCGCCGGCTTTCACCATATCCGGCAGAATAGTTTGCATGTCGTCGACGCTGTAGCCGCCTTTGATAAATTCTTCCGCTGATATTCTGATCGAGATGGGGTAGTCTGGGCCTACCTGCCGCCGGATTTCTTCGATGACTTCCAGAACGAAGCGTGACCGCTCTTTCAAAGTTGTTCCACCGTACTCGTCAGTCCGTTGATTGGAGAGGGCCGACAAAAACTGTGTCAGAAGATAGCCATGGGCGCAATGGATTTCGACGGCGTCGAAGCCGGCCTCACGAGCCCGTCTGGCTGCCGATCCAAAGGCGGCAACAACTTCCTTGATTTCCGCTATGGTCATCTCGCGTGGTGTTGCCCGGAAAACGATGCTCGGTATTGCCGACGGCGCCACTGCCTTTCCCTTGCCCAGCATGTAAAGACTTTCCCGCCCACTGTGATGAATTTGTAGGGCAATCATGCAGCCGGCTTCATGGGCTACCTCGGCCATTTGACGGAGCCCCGGGATAAAGCGGTCGTCATAAGCGGCAAGCTGGTTGGGGCTGACTATGCCGTCAGGGTGAACGCCTGTGATTTCCGTAATGATCAATCCGGGTTGTCCTTTGGCCCGACGCTTCAGGTAAGCAATGTTCTCGGCGCTGACGGTTCCGTCGGCATTCCCCAGATTCGTCCCCATCGGGGGCATGACCACCCGATTTGGCAATTCCATCGATTTGATTTTAAGCGGTGATAAAATGTGACTTAATTTACTCATGTTTATTTTCCTCCAATTTAACATTCCGCAAGCTGTCTATCACATGTTAAATAGGAATTCTGCCATTTTTTTAACAGAACCAGTGACGATCGGGAAATTCATGTGTTTCTTACCCATAATCCCTCCTCGGAAAATAAAGTTCTTATCAAAACCGATAAATGTTTTTGACTTATGAAACAGCTTGTCCTATAGTATCCAGGTTCTTTCAAATCAAATTTTAATTCAAATATCAGGAGGAAAAAATGGAAACAAAACCATGGCACCGTCATTACGATTACAACGTCCCAACAACCATCCGTTATCCACGTCTGGCCATTCACAATCTTGTTGAACTGCCGGCCAACACCTACCCGGATAAAACCGCCCTGAACTATTTCGGCACAGAAATCACCTTCTGGGAACTGCGCACCCAGATCCTGCGATTTGCCAATGCTCTCGGGACCTTGGGCATTCAAAAAGGGGATCGGGTTGGAATGCACCTCCCGAACTGCCCCCAGTACCCGATCGCTTATTATGCGGCCTTGTCCCTAGGCGCCATCATCGTCAACCTCAATCCCCTGTATACGCCTGATGAATTGACAATGATGGCGAATACCTCGGGACTGACGACTTTAGTCACCTTCGACATGGCCCTTCCGGCGATCCGTACATTATGCAAAAACGTCAGGATACCCAGGGTCATCGTCACCGCGATGACAGATTACATCAAGGGATTCCCGGTAAGCTCCGCCAAAAGTCTCGATCTAGAAGAGGGGTGGCTACATTTTTCGGAACTCCTTGATAAATCGACGTCCACCAAGCGCTCCAGGGTAGAGGTAAGTGCTAACGATCCGGCCTTGATCCAATTCACGGGTGGTACGACGGGCGTGCCCAAGGGCGCCGTCCTGACCCATGGAAACGTTATCGCAGCAGTCCTGGCCAGCGCCTTATGGGGAAATCCGACAATCAGCCTGACCTCGCCGGAAAAGCGCAGTGTCCTTGCGGTACTGCCCTATTTCCATGTCTATGGTAATATCGTCGTCATGAACTGGGCCATGTTTTCATGCGCAACTCAGATACAGGTTCCCCGCTTCAACATTGACGAAATGATGGAGCTTCTGGCCAAGTTCAACGAGATTACCTTCTTCCCGACGGTTCCTACCTTGATTACCGCCTTGATTAACCACCCCAAAGCGGAAGAGTTAAATCTTGCCAAAAAAATCGGTTTGCTGAACTCCGGTGCAGCACCTATGGCCACGGAACTCATCGATAAGGTCAAGGATATGGGTATTTATTTCAGCGAGGGCTACGGTCTTTCCGAATCCACATCCGTCGGCATCTGCAATCCGATTCTGGGTCTCAAGAAGGTGGGAAGCATTGGTGTTCCAATCCCCGATAACGATGTCAAACTTGTGGATATCGAAGACGGCAAGACGGAAGTTCCCCAGGGACAACCGGGCGAGATCATCATGAAAGGTCCCGTCATCATGCAGGGATATTGGAACAATCCGGAAGAAACGGCAGGACAGCTCAAAGACGGCTGGCTCTATACGGGCGACATCGCCATCCGCGACGAAGAAGGCTATCTCTTTATCGTGGACAGAAAGAAGGACATGATCATCGCGGGCGGATTCAACATCTATCCCCGGGATATCGATGAAGTGCTGTTCCAGCACCCGAAAGTGGCCGAGGCGGTGTCTCTGGGCGTCAAAGACGAGTACCGCGGCGAGACGGTCAAGGCTTTCGTTGTTCTGAAGCCGGGAGAAACGTGTACAGCAGAAGAAATTATCAAATTCTGTAAGGAAAAACTGGCCCCCTACAAAGTGCCGAAACTGATTGAGTTTCGGGAATCGATTCCCAAGTCTGCTGTTGGCAAGATCCTCCGCAAAACGCTCCGTGAGGAAGAAGACGCGAAGGCAAAACAGAAAAAATAGGGATGGGGTCCGAAATATATGGACTTATGAAAGATTTGTCCCTGCAGAAAACTATCCAGATGCAGGGATCGCGGATAACCAAATGCGGGGCGCCGGTTTGTTAACCGGGCCCCGCATTCCAACTATGAAACAATGGAGCGGGCCAATGAAAGGGTATGAAAATCTGTCTTTTCTGGATGCCACGGCACTGGCGGAGCTTGTAAGAAAAAAAGAAGTCCGGGCGGCGGAACTGGTCGAAGCTGCCATTGAATGCATAAAGAAAATCAATCCACAACTCAATGCCGTCGTGACCAACATGGACGATGAAGCACGCCGGATCGCCCACGGAAATCTTCCCGACGGGCCTTTCACCGGTGTGCCCTTTTTACTGAAAGACCTTCTCGCTTCTTACAAGGGCGTGCCCATGACCTTCGGCACTAAAAATCTGCAACAATACATCCCCGATCATGACAGCGAACTGGTCGCCCGATATAAGAAAGCGGGATTTATTGTCGTTGGCAAAACAAACACGCCCGAACTGGGACTTCTGCCCACCACCGAACCGCGTCTCTTCGGCCCCTGCCGTAATCCCTGGAATTTGAATCGCACAACAGGCGGATCAAGCGGCGGGTCGGCAGCGGCCGTGGCCTCAGGCATAGTCCCCGCGGCCCATGGCAATGACGGCGGCGGCTCCATCCGTATTCCCGCATCGTGCTGCGGGCTCTTCGGGCTGAAACCTACAAGGGGAAGGAATCCCCTGGGACCGGATTTTGGCGACGTCATGAGCGGACTGGTGGCCGAGCATGTCCTGACCCGTTCCGTCCGGGACAGCGCAGCCATTCTCGATGCCACCATGGGATACGACATCGGCGGCCCCTACGACGCACCCCAGCCGGCTCGTCCCTACAAAGAGGAAATCGGAGCAAAACCGGGACGGCTCCGTATTGCCTACCTTGACCAGCCACCCACTGGGGAAGCTCTATCTGGTGATTGTAAAAAAGCATTCATGGACGCCGTAAAACTCTGTTCCGATCTCGGGCATGACCTGATCGAGGCAAAACCAAACCTGGATGCGGAGGTTCTGTCCAGAGCGTTCACTGCGATCTGGGCTGCCGGCTGTGCCTCCACGATCACCGGGATTGGTTTGGCGACCAGGAAAAAGCCTGATCCCAATCAGTATGAGTCCATCACCTGGGGCCTCTATGAAATAGGGAAGAACGTCAGCGGTTCAGATTATCTCTTTGCCGTCCAGACTCTTCAGAGAATTTCGAGGGGCGTTGCCCGCTTTTTGCTGGACTATGATATCCTGATGACGCCAACACTTGCCGAACCACCTGTGGAACTGGGGACATTCGACTCCCCGCCGGATGACCCTCTCAAGGGATGGCGAAGGTCCGCCCAGTTTGTCCCATTCACGCCCATTTGCAACGCAACGGGCCAACCGGCCATGTCCGTTCCGCTATACTGGGATGAAAAAGGGCTACCCCTGGGGACACAATTCATAGGCCGCTTCGGCGATGAAGCCACTCTTTTCCGCTTGGCGTCGCAGCTTGAAGAAGCGCGGCCATGGAAACACCGCAGACCGCCGATTTCAGTATAATGGAAACAGGATCACACGGATTTTTATTCGCAACCAGCAAGTTGCCCCATTAACTGAATGATCAAAAAACAGTAACCGGCCTTTACTTAAGAGAAGTATTTCATGCAAAAAGTTATATTTCTGGTTGACATGAATGCTTTTTTTATAAGTTGTGAAATGACCAGAAATGATTCTCTTGTAGGAACTCCAGCCGCTGTTGCCGGTGATCCGAAAAAGCGTTCAGGCATCATTCTTGCCGCAAACTATGAGGCAAGATCATGTGGTGTCAAGACTACCATGGTTCTTCATGAAGCCTTAAGACTTTGCCCTAAATTAACTTTAGTACCACCGGATCATCATTTCTATCAGCAGAAATCAAAAGAAGTCATGGATTTGCTGTCGAACTATACTCCCCTTCTGGAACAAAACAGCATTGATGAGGCCTGGCTTGATATGAC
>CAIVDK010000405.1 GCA_903904655.1 uncultured delta proteobacterium
ACAGAAATCAACAGATTCTTCGAGTTTGGCGGAAGTTGTCGATCGGATACTGGACAAAGGAATCGTGATCGATGCGTGGGTTAAAGTATCTCTGGTTGGCATTGAACTGCTTTCCATCGAAGCGAGAGTGGTGATTGCTTCGGTTGAGACCTACCTCAAATACGCTGAGGCGATTGGTCTGACAGCCAGTGCAGCTTCACCGGCCTGAGGATAAGGTAAGAACGCCTGTGGGGCGGGGGCTTTTGGCCTTCGCCTTTCACAGGTTTTTTCACATTCAGAAAAGGTGAAGGAGAATCATGATGGGCAATTTGACAAATGACATGACCCGTTTACGCGGGGAGGTTGACGCCTTACGAAGTGATCGAGGGGCGCTGATGCAGGAACTGGCAAGCGGGGCCAAGAATCTGGCCTTTTCAGTTTCAGCCATGCAGGCTGACTTTGCCGCCGCCCATGCCGCGATGGCAAAACAAGCCCGTGGGGAGCGGGGGGCTTTTGTAGCCAATGTGATCGATGAAGTCAACTCCCTGCTGGGTGAATTTTCCAAAGACCGGAATGATATGGCCCGAAAGGGAAGACATGACCGGGCAATCTTTTTGTCAGATATGAAAAGACAGGTTACGGATCTGTGCAAAGGAACGGCAGACGACCTGATGGGCGCTAGGCTTGTTTGGCGCGGCGAGAGTCCCCGGAAGTCACGCCCTGTCCAATTAAAGAAGGAACCGGCGGTCGTAAAACCCCTATCGCCCCCGGTGGCATTAGCACCGAAGAAAACGGTGGCATTGCCTGAAGCCCCGGCGGTCAAAGCCCCCAAGGTCAATGTTCCGCCGTCTGTCAGCGCCTCTAAGCCGCCGTTTCAGAAGAAAAAAGAAAAGAGTTGGCTGGATGAAAAGCCCGCCAAAGCGATGACCAAGGCGAAAAAAGGCAGGAAATAGCAAAATAATCTGTCCGGTGTGAAGCGCCCGGGCAGTCCCTGTCGGTGGGCAACGAATGATGCAGTGTTGACGTATTTATGAGTAAGGGGCTTGACATGAAAAAAGAGGGTCTAAGCCATGATCGGGTGGCGCTTGAGAAACTGACTTGCGCCTTTTGCGGTGGCCGGGGCAGAGACCCTTTCGATATCATGTCTTCTCTTTCCACATGCTGTGTTTGCGGTGGAAGCGGTGAAGTCCTGGTCCAGTCGCCGGCGGTCGCCTGTGCGCATTGTGATGGAACGGGGGCCATCAAGACTCTTACATGCACCACCTGCGGCGGCAGGGGATTCATCCATCGGCCCTTGCTGCCAGTCGTCTCATGTCCCCTATGTAAAGGTTCGGGCGATGACGCCTCTGCTCCGGCAATGGCTTGCCTTAAATGCCGGGGAGCAGGATGGACGATTAATCATCAATTCAGGAAGGAGAATGGAGTTCATGAGTAAGAATGCCGTAAGAATTGTCAGCACGTCAACCGTGCGCGAATCGGCCGGGGAGGACAGCGTTCAGCCCGAGCCCAGCGATAGCTTTATTTCTTCTCCCTATGTGGAGCAGGTCACCGAGCGGGCATTGGCTTATCTGGTGGCCGGCTATCCCGTCCATTTTTCTGGGGTGGCGGGAACTGGAAAGACGACTCTCGCCTTCCACGTGGCGTCTAAATTAGGACGGCCCGTCACCCTGGTTCACGGAGACGATGAATTCGGCAGCTCCGATCTGGTGGGCAAGGACTCCGGCTACCGGAAAAATAAACTGGTCGATAATTATATCCACTCGGTCCTGAAGACGGAGGAAGAAATGAAAAGCCTCTGGGTGGATAATCGATTGACCACGGCCTGTGAGCGCGGAGAGACTCTCATTTATGATGAGTTCAACCGTTCCCGGCCGGAAGCAAACAACGCGCTTTTGAGCGTTCTCTCCGAAGGGATTCTGAACCTGCCGAAGCTGCGCCGCTCCGGAGAAGGTTACATGGCCGTGCATCCCGAGTTCCGGGCGGTATTTACCTCCAATCCGGAAGAATACGCGGGAGTCCATAAAACACAAGACGCTCTGATGGACCGCCTGATCACTATCCAGTTGGAACACTATGACCGGGATACGGAAATCATGATCGTCTTGAAGAAATCGGGACTCCCCCGGGGAGACGCCGAGCGGATTGTGGACATCGTCAGAGAATTGAGGAGTTTTGGAGTGAATAACAATCGCCCCACCATCCGGGCGGGGATCGCCATTGGCCGAATTCTTGCGTCTCAGAACCGGCGCGCCCGTGCCGATGATATGTTTTTTCAGATGATCTGCCGGGATGTTCTGGCCACGGATACCGCCAAAATCACCCGGGGCGGCCAGCCGGTCATGATGCAGAAGGTGGAAGAGGTGATTCAAAAATTCTGTGGGTCCGTAAAACCGGCCAAAGAGAAAGTGAAGGAGGATCGTCCATGACGAAAATGATTATGAGAGGCGTGCAGGACATCAAGACGCGTTCCGGCAGTGCGGATGAAGGCGCGATTCCTTATAAGGCCTATATGAAGCTTAGCATTCTCGAAATGGAAAAGTTCCGCCGCGGGAAGGAAAAACAGAGCGCCCTGGAAAGGGTGCAAAAGATTGATCAGCGCTTCCAGGACATCGAGGTGGCAAGGCAGGAAATCATGACTGGACTGGAAGCCAAGGGGATTCGGCGACGAAGCGTGCCGGGTCTGCCGGGTATTGAGGAGACTCCGAAGACGGCGCCTCGAGCGACAACGGGGCCATTCAAGATTCGATATTGAAAGGACTGGGTCTATGCTTACCATTTTCGATTCAAGCCACATTCCGACAAACCGTTGCGTAACGGGCCATCGGGGCTGCCGGACGCATACAGGTTTTTTCCTGGGCGGCGGGGAAGCGCGGCGAGTCCAACATGAGATCATCTCCCTGATCAACCGGCGGTTCCGCTTTGCCTGGCTGATCGGGCAGTGGGCCCGACATGAAGGCGTCATAAAAAACAGAAGAGTCGCGTAACATAAATAGCACCGGAATTTTGCCATATATTACGAGAAAGGAGGAACAATGATCAAGATAAATTGTCTATCCTGCGGTCATACTCTCGACCTCGATGAGACTTACAGTGACTACGAGGGGCAGGTAAAGTGCTATACATGCAGCGCCTTGTTGGAAATAAAGCTTACGGAAAGCCTGATCAAGTCTGTCAAATTCGTTAAGCTGACGCGCAGCGCCGAAGACGGAACATAACTGAATGTCATTCCCGCGGAGGCGGGAATCCAGAAGTGACGCCGGGTCAGGCGACCCGGCCTACAATAACGGGTGTAGGCCCCGTGACTCACGCGGCGGGGCATGTCGAAGGCATATTTTCCGAGGCAGGGCAGAATAAGGGAGACGTAATATGGCCGGCAAAGAAACAAAAAATGAAGGAAAATATCTCTATGCCATCATCCCGACGGCAGGGGAGCGGGAGTACGGCAATATTGGCATCGACGGGGAGTCGGTTTATCTCCTTGCGGATAACCAGATCGCCGCGGTAGTCAGTAATTTCAGCAACGGGAAGATTCGCCCGGAACGCCGCCATATCGCTGCGCACCAAGCCGTTCTGAAACGCCTCATGGAAGAAGAAACGCCTCTGCCCATCACTTTCGGCGTCATCGCGGAAGGGGAAAAAGCGATCAAACGAATTCTGTCACTCAACCAAAAATCCTTTGTCGAACAGCTTCGCCGTGTCCACGGCAAGGTGGAGATGGGATTGCGGGTTGCCTGGGATGTGCCGAATATTTTCGAGTATTTTGTTAACACCCATGCGGAGATCCGGGCGGCGAGGGATCAGTTTTTAGGAAAAAGTCGTGTCCCTTCCCAGGAAGACAAGATCGAAGTCGGGCGTCTCTTTGACCGGGTGCTTCAGGAGGACCGGGAGGAACAAACGGACAGGGTGGAGGCGATTCTGTCTGCCGCCTGTTTTGAAATCAAGCGGAACGTTCCCCGTACCGAACGGGATGTCATGAATCTGGCCTGTCTGGTCGGACGAAATGAAGTAGATAAGGCATTCGAGGCGGCCGTATTCGAGGCGGCGCGCGGATTTGACAATAATTTTTCCTTCGATTTCAATGGCCCCTGGGCGCCTCACAATTTCGTGGACGTGGAACTCCGATCCTGAAGATATTCCCCGACGGGGGTCCGTATTCACCATCGTCCATGCGGAGGGTAAAAATGTTCCTGATTGATGACATCCTCATGGCGCCCGCGCATGGCCTCCTCTGGATCTTCAAGGAGATCCATCACGCCGTTGAAGAAGAACAGGCGAACGAGGCGGAAGCCATCACGGCCAAACTCAGCGAGCTCTACATGATGCTGGAGACGGGGCAGATGACGGAAGCGGAATTCGACGCCGCGGAAAAGACGCTCCTCGATCGCCTCGACACCATCAAGGAGCGGGCGGAAGGCGGGGAAAAAGAGGAAGAAGACGAAGAAGACGAAGAAGACGAGATGGTTGTGATACGTAAGAGGAAAAAACTCTGATACTCTCCGGGGGGTTAAGGATCGATGCGCAGCGAGCCGGAAAAACCGGATTTTTTGACCGATGTGAAAATCCAGCTCCTGCTGTTTGGCGGCAAGGGCGGTGTGGGGAAAACAACGGCCGCAGCGGCAACGGCGCTTGAGCTAGCCCTCTGTCAGCCTGAGAGATCCCTGCTCCTCATTTCCACCGATCCCGCCCATTCCCTGGAAGACAGTTTCTCCGGGGCCGAGCCGCCCCCCAATCTGAAGATCATGGAATTGGATGCACAGGCGTATCTCCATGACTTTCATGAGAAAAATCGGCAGCGCCTTCGGGAAATCGCCTTCCGGGGAACCTTCCTGGACGAGGAAGACATCAACCGTTTTATGGAGCTTTCCCTGCCGGGAATGGACGAGCTGATGGCCTTCCTGGAAATCAGCCGTTGGGTCAAGGAAGGAAGCTATAGCGGGATCATCATGGATACGGCGCCGACGGGGCATACCCTGCGCCTCATGGAAATGCCCGAGATGATCCGGATGTGGCTTTCGGCCCTGGACGCCCTTTTGGCCAAAAACCGGTACATGAAAAAGCTCTTCCGGGGGTCTTATGAGCGGGACGACCTCGATCACTTCATCGAAGGACTGGCCGCTGACGTCAAACAGATGGAAAAACTCCTCAAGGATCATCAGCAGTGCCGGTTTGTCCCGGTTATGTTGGCTGAGGCCTTGAGCATCGAGGAGACGTTGGATCTGATCCGGGAATTGCAGCGCCTCCACATCGGCGTCGTGGATGTGGTCATCAACCGCCTCTACCCGGAAAGTCCATGCCTCACCTGCCGTCATATCCGCGCCCGCCAGTTGCGGGAGCTGGCCCGTATCTTCAAGGAGCCGGGTTTTTCCAAGCTCCAGCTCTGGGGTGTTCCCATGTATCCCGAGGAAATACGCGGCATGAAATCGCTTCGGTCCTTCTGGGAAGGCCTGAAGGGAGTCGTGCCGGGCACCGGGGAAGCCATGTTGTCACTGCCTCCGGTAACGCTCCCTGTGGATAGTCCCCCTCCCGTACCGACGCCGGATATGGCACTGCTCGTTTTTGCAGGAAAAGGCGGGGTCGGCAAGACCACCCTGGCTTGTGCCACGGCCATTCGTTTGGCCCGTGCCTATACAGGGAAACGGGTTCTGCTTTTTTCGGCCGACCCCGCCCATTCTCTTGCCGATTGTCTGAACATGTCCCTCGGTCCCACGCCGAAACAGGCGGCGCCGGGGCTATGGGTCATGGAAATGGACGCCACAGCCGATTTTATTGCCCTGAAAAATCAGTACCGGAAGGAGCTTGCGCAGTTTCTCTCCCAATTGATGCCGAACCTCGATCTGACGTTTGATCGTGAAGTCATGGAACGGATCATGGATCTGTCGCCACCGGGGATCGATGAGCTGATGGCTCTGGCGGCGGTAATGGATTTCCTGACTCCGGAGGGCTACGATCTCCTGGTTCTCGACGCGGCGCCGACGGGTCACCTGATCAGGCTGTTGGAGTTGCCGGAGATCATCGAGGCTTGGTTGAAGGCGTTTTTCAGCCTCTTCCTGAAGTACAAGAAAATTTTCCGGTTGCCGGGGATTTCAGAGCGCCTGGTCAGGATGTCCAAGGATCTGAAGCGTCTGCGGGCGATCCTGCGCGACCCGTCGCAAGCGGCTCTCTACGGTGTCAGTATTCTCACGGAGATGTCCTTTGCGGAAACGACGGATCTTGTAGCCGCCTGCGGGCGTCTGGAAATTCCGGTTCCCTGCCTGTTTTTAAACATGGCGACGCCGGATAATCCTGATCCTCTCTGCCGTTCCCTGTTCCAACGGGAATCCGCTGTCCGGGAAAAATTCGCTTTGACTTTCCCCGGTATCAGCCGGCCGTTGGTTTATTGGCAGAGCAATCCCCGGGGGATCGAAAATCTCGATGCCCTGGGACAGATTCTCTACTCATAAGGTGCAAAATGGCGTTTGATGAACTGGATGAATACGAAAAAGAACATGTCAGCCTTTGCGAGACACTCGACCGAGTGCTCAACAAAGGCGCCGTGATTGTCGGCGATGTTATGATCTCTGTCGCCGATATCGATCTCATTTACCTGGGCCTGCAGGTTATCCTGACTTCCGTGGAAACGGCCCGGCGCGAGGAGGGACTGGTGTTATGAACATCAACACAGATGAGGAGTTAGGCGTAAGGAGTCAGGAGGCGGGAGATTTTCACGCCTCACGCGTTACACCCCCCGCCTCACATTTTTTAGGGAGGGTGGCGCAGCCGGGCATAAGCGATTTTGCAAAACCCATGGCGCCGCAGAGTAAACTGGCCTCTTCCCGGCGCATGAACCTCGATGCAGATAAGAAAAAAAACGGTCTGGCCCAACTTGTTCTGACCGTGGTCAAGCTCCTCCATGAACTCCTGGAAAAACAGGCGATCCGCAGGATTGACGGGGGAGGGCTTACGGATGAAGAGATTGAGCGTCTCGGTTATACGTTGATGCGTCAGTCCGAGGAGATCGCGAAGATCGCCCGAGAATTCGGTCTCGAAAGCGATGATTTGAATCTGGATTTGGGACCTTTAGGAAAATTATTATAGCAGGGGGAAAAGAAAATGGCAGTCCAACAGCGCGCCCGACATTCTTTGGAAAGCACGAATCTGGCGGATCTTCTCGAAAGAATCCTGGACAAGGGAATTGTGATCGCCGGCGATATCCGGATCAATCTGGTGGACGTCGAGCTCTTGACGATTCAGATCCGCTTGGTCATCTGTTCCGTTGACAAGGCCAAGGAAATGGGAATGGACTGGTGGGTAAACAACCCCGCCTTTTGTTCCGGGACCAAGAAGCAGCAGGCCCTGCCGGAGGCGATGGACAGGCTCGAGGAACGACTCGCCCGGATCGAAACATCCCTGGCCGCCAAGGCATAATAGCGCGGGCAATAGGAATCCATAGCAGGGAAGAGGATGACGGCTCGCATTATTAAAAAGAGGAAGGCAATGCAAAACGCAATCAAAGGTGTCACCCCCGCGAAAGCAGTGGTCCAGAAGTTGCTGAAAAAACTGGATTCCCGCACTAGTGACCTCGCGTGACCTTCAGGTTATCAGGTTATGCGCGAGAATGACAATCCCGGACTTTAAGAGGGGGTTCGGAGAGAGGATAAAAAAAATGCCAAAGGGGAAGATTAAATGGTTCAGTACGCAGATCGGCGCCGGGGTCATTAGAAGCGACGAAGGCGAAAATGTATTTTTTCGCTTCAGCGCCGTTCATAAAAACGAATCGACGGCTATGCGAAGAGGCCAGTGCGTGAGCTTCGATGTTGCGAAAAATCTCAAGAGCATTTCCACTACAGCAGCCAAGGTTAAACCCTTTGATAACGACGGCTAACTGATTGAGTAGGAAGAATAAGGGAATTATATTGAAGAAAATACGCACAGGTGGTGAATCCGAAACTCCGGCTGTTGCTCTGCGCCGTCGGGCGGAGGGGATCGCCCGGGGCAAAGCCTTCCGGATACCGGAAAACACAGAATCGCTTTCCATCGAGGCGGCGGGTCAGATGCTCCACGAGCTGCGCGTGCATCAGATTGAGCTGGAGATGCAGAATGAGGATCTGCGCCGGACACAGGGAGAACTGGAAGCGTCACGGGCGCAGTATTTCGACCTGTACAACCTGGCGCCGGTAGGCTATTTCACCTTGAGCGAAAAGGGGCTGATCCTGGAGGCCAATCTCAACGCCTGCACCCTGCTGAGTGTGGCGAGCAACGTTCCGGTCAAGCAGCCATTGACTCGGTTCATCCTCAAAGAAGACCAGGACATCTACTACCTGTACCGCAAGCAACTCTTCGAGCGCCATGCGACATTTGACAAGCTCGGGCAAGCCTCTGAACAGCAGGCTTGCGAACTGCGGATGGTGAGAAAGGACGGGACG
>CAIVDK010000406.1 GCA_903904655.1 uncultured delta proteobacterium
CTGCAAAAAGCGCAAATTAAAAAAATTGAGGAATTCGTGGAGCGTTTCCGCTACAAGGCAAGCAAAGCCGCCCAAGTGCAAAGCCGGGTCAAGATGCTGGAGAAATTTAAGGACATTAAACTGGAGGGCAACGCCCGCAGCGTCGTTATGAGATTCCCGGAAGGTAAAAAAAGCGTGAAGGAAGTCGTCAGGGTTGTTGATATTGGGCACTCCTATGGCGATCTAACGGTCTTCTCCGGACTGAATTTTTCGCTTTTCCGCGGCGACAAGGTCGCCTTCGTGGGCGTGAATGGATCGGGCAAATCAACGCTGTCGCGGCTTTTGAGCCTCTCGGAACAGCCAGCCGCAGGCGTCGTAAAATACGGCGATGGGGTCAACATGGCGTTCTTTTCGCAGGAAAGCTCGCAAAACCTCAACTACGCAAACACGATCTGGGAAGAAATTAATTCTGTGCCGACGACAGCCTGCGACCAGACCAAGCGCAATCTGCTGGGCGCATTTCTCTTTTCCGGCGATGACATTTTCAAATCCGTCGGCATTTTGTCGGGCGGTGAAAAATCGCGTATGGCTCTCTTAAAAATCATGCTCCTGGATACCAACTTCCTGGTTTTGGATGAACCCACCAACCATCTGGACATCAAGACCAAAGATATTTTTCAAAACGCGCTGATCAATTATTCCGGTACGGTGGCCATTGTCTCCCATGACCGCTACTTTCTGGATCATCTGGTCAATAAGGTGTTTGAGCTCAAGGATGGCAAAATTTTTGATTATCCGGGCAATTATTCCTACTTCATTGAAAAGCGCTCACAAAATGCGACTGACACGACAGCAAAAAATAATCGCGGCGAGACCGCTCTCGATCAAACACTAACGTTGAAAGGAAAAAAAAGGATTGAAGCAGAAGAACGCAATCGACTCTCGAAGATCAGAAGCACGTTGAAAAAAGAACTGGTCGCCGTGGAGGGAAAAATTGCTAGCATGGAAGCCAGAAAAGCCGCCCATGAAAAATCCCTGTGCGATCCTGAGACACACAGGAACTCGGTTAAAATCAAGGAACTCCAGATCGATTTCAAAACCGTTGAAAACGATCTGGAAAACGCCTACCATCTCTGGACGGAGCTTTCCTGCCAGCTGGAAGAAGACACCTCCGTCAGCACCTGACAGCCTCCCGGATTTTCTTTGCTTGTTAAATCTTGCGATTGAACCAAAGTTTTCTCCATTGAGTAATTTACCGCACAGGTTTGTGCATTTACAGCAAGATAAAATGGAAGGTTCAAACAGAATGATTGAACCAACAGGAATGCTTTGGGATGCGGAAAAAACCTCCTGCAATACGAAAATATTTATCCCATAAAAACGGCATGTTATGGTACGAGAAACAGGTGCGGATAAAACTAATGTTTTATCCGCACCTGTCGCCCATTCTTCCTTCCTGCAACAAAAAGTGAAACCGCCAAAAATGCTTGATTATGAACGGTAATAAAAACAAGTGACGCCAGACGATAAGCATCGGCACCCCACATATTCCAGCCAAGATTTTCTGTTTGATCTGTTTGATTTTTTTGTTGACAATTGTATATGCTTGGAATATACATATTTTAATGGATACGGATGAAATATTTTCCAAATGTATCGGCTTTGACTGGGATGATGGCAACCTGCTCAAGAATTGGGAGAAGCATGGTGTGTCAGCAGCGGAATGTGAGCAGGTGTTTTTCAACCAGCCACTCGTCACAAGCTCAGATGTTGGGCATTCCAGTTATGAGGCCAGATTCTATAGTCTTGGGAAAAGTGATTCAGGGAAACACCTCTTTATCGTCTTTACCGTAAGGAATAGCCTAATACGGATCATTTCAGCTCGAAACATGAATCGCAAGGAAAGGGGGGCGTATAAACACCATGAAAAAAGTACCTAAATTCAAAACTGAAGCCGAAGAACGCGAATTTTGGGCGAACGCCGATTCTTCCGACTATATTGACTGGTCACAGGCAAAAAGGGTTTTACTTCCCAACATCAAGCCTTCTCTCAGAACGATTTCTTTGCGCCTGCCAGAACTTATGCTTGAAGAGTTAAAGCTCATAGCTAATAAGAAAGATGTTCCATATCAATCGCTCATCAAAATATTTTTATCTGAGCGTCTTTCGAAAGAATTAAATGCGTAAGCTTGTCCTCCGCAGATAACTAAAAACTGACGATATATTATAAGGATTTGATCTCTTTCAATCATCCTATGGTCATTATTCAGGTGGCATCATAAACTTGGTGCCTGTGATAGCAATGACCTCACCATATTTTATGGCCATTATTCCATAGACATGTAAAACTCATAGCCTTATCTTCCAACAAGGAAATCGGGAGAGTATACTATGCCTCAAAAAGCAATCAGTCCAAGACACATAAAAGGTTTGTTAATTCAGCATTCCATTCCATCCAAGGCCAGCACCAGTTTGATAGCTCGGTCATTTAAAATAGCAAGGTCTACCGTTGGTGCGTATATAAAATTGTATAACCATTCTGATCTTGTCCATACCAACATTTTAAATTTATCTGCAAATAATTGTCATCAGCGGTTTAATTCCCGTGCAGTAGCAACGGGATAAAAGGGAGTTATTGCCACCGGTGTTGTTGTGGAGGGTTCCGGTTCTTCCGTTACCTTTGATGAAAAACGGAAGACGGGCATACTTCCATCGCCCTCATCCTCAAAAAGAGTCGTTGCGTTACAGGGTGACAGACGCCAGACGTTTTCTTGAATCTATCGGAGAAAAGCCATGAACGCCATGAAATACAAAGGATATGCAGCTCGTATCGAGTATGATGCCCATGACCGTATATTTGTAGGTCATCTGGTCGGCATACGTGATATTGTGGGATTTCACGGAGCGTCTATTGAAGAGCTTGAAACAGCATTCCATGAGGCAGCTGAAAATTATCTTGCCGCTTGTGGAGATTCCGAGCCAAATCGGCCACCCATTCCGTTTGAAATCGGCCACTGATTCCGGAGCAAATCGGCCAGTCATTCCGATCCAAATCGGCCACCTCTTGAATGGTTTAAGCAACGCTGGATACTTAAACTCAAAGCCGTTAAAGATCCCGAGAAAATGGGAGACTATTAATGGCCAATAGGAGATTATCCATGCGCAAAATAAATGAACCCAGATTACGCAATAGAGTTTAAAGTTGGAAGGGTTACGGGCAACGAAAAACATGATGTTTTATCCCAGAGTCCCAGAAACCACTCCCTGCGTTTCATAGACAATGATAGTTTCAGAATACGACGGTTGCCATCCTTCACCATATAACTGCCCATGGCAAAAAGTTTGTATCGTAACGTCGACATCTTC
>CAIVDK010000407.1 GCA_903904655.1 uncultured delta proteobacterium
GAAGATGTCGACGTTACGATACAAACTTTTTGCCATGGGCAGTTATATGGTGAAGGATGGCAACCGTCGTATTCTGAAACTATCATTGTCTATGAAACGCAGGGAGTGGTTTCTGGGACTCTGGGATAAAACATCATGTTTCTCGTTGCCCGTAACCCTTCCAACTTTAAACTCTATTGCGTAATCTGGGTTAAATATTCTTGCGTCAGAAAACAAATATTAACGGATAATTAAGCATGTTTTTCTTTTTATCGACTTGAAATTTTTTCTGCCGTATAGCCACTCCAAAACGATAAGAGGGGTGGCTCATGTACACGGGGCAAACTGTATTCTCGCAACTCATGGACTCTCTGCCAATATATGAATTTCGAAAGTGCGTTGACCTGTACGGCGGTAATTATTATACAAGCAGTTTCTCCTGTATGGACCAATATCTATGTAGTCGTCCTTGAAATAATTTCAGCATATTGATATTATTAGTTTATTAACGTATTTTTGTATGTTATAATTGCCGAAATATTAGGAAAGGGAGCTAAAAACCGGCAAATATTATGCGACCGAAAGACATTAGCTTTGAAGAATCCCATGGAGACTTGTTCCGATCCAGCCTGGTCCCGCTGATCAGTTTTTAAGTTTAGATTCAAGCATGGGTGAAAAAACTGAACTTTAACTTAATTTGTGGTATCTATAATTGTAGAAGTTCAAAAAGGCTGCTTATTAAACAAATAAATCCAATGAAGGGGTTATTATGGAGATGAAGAAAATAGGAGTTATTGGCGCAGGTATGATGGGATCCGAAATTGCTTTAGCTTTTGCAATGGGCGGCTATGAGGTATCCTTAAAGGATGAGACGCTGGCATTGGCAACGAAGGGTAAAGAGAATATGTCGAAGTCTCTGGAAAGGTTCATTAAGAAAGGCAAACTTGCCGAAGGGGATAAAAATAAAATTTTGGAAAGAATAAAGCCGATAGATAATTACGAGGCTATCCGGGATGCAATCTTTATTATTGAAGCTGTTTTTGAAAACTTCACGGTCAAGCAAAACGTTTTTTCCACTTTGGACAATATCTGCCGGGATGATTGCATATTTGCAACAAATACGTCGAGTATCTCCATTACAAAGCTTGCTACATCTGTGAAAAGGGAAAGGCTGGGGCGCTTTCTGGGCGTTCATTTCTTTTCCCCCGCTTCGGTTATGAAGCTTGTTGAAGTTATTCCAAGCCTAGATACAGATGGCGAAATCGTGACGTCGGTCATGGATCTATTACGCAGCATCGGAAAAGAGCCTATCCAGGTAAAGGACGTTGTGGGATTTGCTGTGAACAGGATATTTCATGCCATGCTCATAGAGGCTTGCCGATTGCTTGAAGAGGAAGTTGCCACTCCAGAGGATATCGATAAGGCGTGCAAACTGGGCCTGGGACATCCCATGGGGCCCTACGAACTGATGGACGTATTGAACAACAAGTTAAATTTGGAGGTTCAAGAAATATTGTTTGATTCCTATGGTGAGCGCTTCAGACCCCGACCAAATCTAAAACAAAGAGTAAATGCAAATCATCTGGGACGGGTGACGGGTCGCGGGTGGTACAATTACAACAAATAAGGGGGATATTAAAAAATAGAGAATTTTCAAGTTTGTTTTACGGGCACAATATTCCATACGCTTCTGGATGCCGCGGATGGAGATGGGCCGACCCGGGCATGGTCCTTTTTCTACCAGAAAGATTTTTCGAGATACATGCCTTACCCTCATGTAGGCTGCCGCATGTCCTAGGGCGCTTGCGGAGCGACAATATCCTGTTTGTGGTCGTGGCCAGCTCGCCCTTACCCGGAGGAATAGAAGCTGTCAGGAGCTGACCGCCTAAATTTGGTTCCTTCTCATACAGGGTAATGGTGTGCCCCCTGAGAGCGGCAACTCTAGCTGCCTCCATTCCGCCGGGGCCGCCGCCGATAACGATCACGCGCTTCGCCTTCGGCGCCCGCGAAAACCCTGATTCCAGTTCCCTTCCGGCGCTTGCATTGATGGCACACTGCAGGGGCTCCGCCCGTCCAAACTCCATGTCGAAGCAATGGTAACAGGCGGTGCACGTGCGGATATCCTCGAATCGCCCTTCTTTCGCTTGGTTTGGATATTCAGGGTCGGCCAGCAAAGGCCTCCCCAGAGAGACAAAGTCGGCCTTCCCTTCGTGAATGACCGCATCGGCCAGGACCGGGTCATTCATCCGCCCGGCAACGGTCACGGGGATGTCAACAACCTTCTTGATTTCTGCGGCGAGGGATGCAAGATGCCCCGAGGCGCCGACCCCGGCTGTATCATCCTGTGCACTGCTCCATAGTTACCGGCAGAGATGAGATAATTTTCTTGACATCAGTGAGCGGGTTTGCTATTTTTTAGCAAAAAAAGACCGACCGGTCTCCCTGATTTGAAAGAATTAATATGCAGGACTCAATTAGCCTTAAAGAAAGAATAGTCTGTGAATCATTAAAACTTTTTTCACTTAAAGGTTTTCTCAGCACATCAACTCAAGACATTATGCGGGAGGCAAAAACATCAAAAGGCGGTTTATACAACCATTTCAAAAGCAAGGATGATATCTTTTTTGCAGTTTTAGAAGAGGCTCGTAAAATCTGGCGCCAGAAAAATCTCCAGGGCCTTGACAAAATCGCAAAGCCCGTTGAGAAAGTAAAAAAATTCCTCGAAAATTACCGTGATCGCTATTTAAAAGATCACGAGACATTTCCCGGCGGTTGTGTTTTTGTTACGCTCTCCGTTGAGCTGGATGATCAAAACGCTATTTTTTCCAAAGCATTGAATGAAGGATTCGTAAAGCTAAAAGCGATGATTAAAAGACTTTTAGATCAGGGCAAAGAATCAGGAGAAATCAGAAAAGATGCCAATACTGAGTTTGTCACTGAGATGATATTTTCCGCCATGCTGGGGGCATCAGTACTTTACGGTACGGAAAAATCAGTGACAGGCTTGAATCGATGTATCAAAGCATTGATCAGCTATCTTGATAGTTTATCGACTTAAAACCGGTTAATATTTTTGGCAGAGAATTCATGGAAAAATTTGATGTAATAATTGTTGGCGCTGGTCTGGCTGGATTAGGCTGCGCTTACACGCTGGCTGGCAAGGGGCTCGATGTGCTTGTTCTGGAACGCGGCGATTATCCCGGATCCAAGAACGCATCTGGTGGCCGTCTTTATATTAATCCCATCCGCAACCTTTTCCCCGAGTTGTGGGATAAAGCCCCGCTGGAACGCCACATTGTCCACGAAAGTATCACCATGATGGCCAGAGAACGAAGTTTGGCCATGGATTACACAGGGGATGAACTGCGCCGTGAGCCACACCAGAGTTACAGTCTATTGCGCTCGAAATTTGACCGCTGGCTGGCAGAACAAGTAGAGACCAACGGCACGATGCTGATGTGCAAGGTCAAAGTAAACGGGGTATTGAAAGAGAACAATCAGATCGTTGGAGTTATTGCCGGCGGCGATGAACTGCTCGCCGATGTGGTGATAGCCTGTGATGGTGTTCTATCATTCGTGGCGGAAAAAGCCGGCCTGCGCACGTCTCGCACAGCGCATGACTATGCAGTGGGAATCAAGGAAGTCATCACTCTGGAGCCCACATTAATTAATGAGCGCTTCCATCTGGAGGGAAACGAAGGGGCAGCCCGCCTCTACGTTGGGGATATAACCTCAGGTAAATTCGGGGGCGGTTTTATTTATACAAACAAAGAGAGCATCAGCCTTGGGATTGTCATCGGCATAGAAGATATGGGCACTGATCACAGCGCTGCGGAAGCACCTGCCCTTTTCGATGCGTTCAAGCAGCGGCGCGAAATTGCTGATCTGATCAAAGGTGGAACAACCGTAGAATATGCCGCCCATCTCATTGCCGAGGGAGGATATAACGCCATCGGCAATCTGTATGGAAATGGCATCCTCCTCGCCGGCGACGCTGCCGGGCTTGCATTAAATATCGGTTTTACAGTCCGAGGAATGGAGTACGCTCTCGCCTCCGGATATTATGCCGCGCAAACCGTACTTAAGGCCAAGGAATCCGGCGATTACAGCAGCAAGTCGCTTTCTTTATACAAAACGTTGCTGGAAGAGAGTTTTGTATTAAAGGACTTTTTGAGTTTCCGGGAATCGCCCGCCGTTGTGAGTAATCCACGGTTCTTTAATTATTACCCGGAAATGATCGGAAACATTCTCCAAGATATTTACAACGTACCTACCGGCACGAAAGAGAAGTTATATGCAACTATGAGAAAGCACCTATCCGTGCGTGATATGTGGGGCTTTTTAAAAGACTTGAGAAGGATCACCAGAATATGAGCGAAAATTCTGCATTGAAAGCAAAGCTGGGCATTGATGTCTTCAAACCCGGCAAAGTGGCACACATTAAAATTAAACCGGGCAGGGAAAAAGATGCGCGGTTGCAGGCCGCCATACTGCTGTGCCCGGCAGGTCTATACCGTGCAAACGAAAAAGGTGAAGTTACTTTGACGACCGACGGATGCCTGGAATGCGGCACCTGCCTTGTGGCCTGTGGTATAGAAGTTCTGGATTGGAATTATCCCGAGGGAGGTACAGGCGTACAGTATCGCTATGGATAATAGGACGATAACGATCCATTCAGAGCAGTGCAGCGTTTTCTCAACGACGAAAAGCCGGAATCAATCTGCGCTTCACTCGGTCGTTCGAAAGCATGGCTGTTGAAAGCGCTTGCTGCTGTTAAGATAAAGTTTGCGATTCCCGAAGCAGGAAGAGGCACCGCACCATCGGTTGAAGAAACCGGAAACTGGGCGCTGTCACGTCGTACGCCTCAGCCGAAGTAACTTGAAGTTCAATATCTTCGGTGAACTGTTTCCCTGTTGAGCCTGAATTGGCCCTCGAATATGTGGTGGCTACGATCGATGTCAAAGAGCAAAACATAAAACTTTCCTGGGACAAAACCCAGGTTGATGAGTCCAATTACAAGCTACGTTGAACATATGAGTGTCCACGATGTCGTGGCACTCAACAGCTAAACAATAAACAACCTAAAGGAGGCAGGAAATGGATTTTAAATTAACCGAAGAACAGGAATTGATTCGTAAGAACATGCGTGAGTTTGCTGAAAAACATGTCGATCCAATCGCGGTGGAAATTGATGAAGAAAGCCGTCACCCGGCTGAGCTGTTTAAAAAGCTGGCCGACAACGACTGGATGGGCATGCCCATTCCTGTTGAATATGGCGGGGCCGGAAGTGATTATCTGACACATATTATCGCTGTGGAGGAGCTCTCCCGATCGTGTGCTTCCACCGGTTTCACTGTTTCCATCCACGTCGGTATAGCAGAAATGCTCATTCTACTGTTTGGTAATGAAGATCAAAAAAAGAAATATCTTACACCTCTGGCCAAGGGGCAGAATCTAGGGGCTTTTGTTCTGACGGAACCCGGCGCCGGCACCGATATAATGGCAGCAACAACCACTGCCGTCCTCGATGGAAACGACTACGTTGTTAACGGAGCCAAAACCTTTACATCCAACGGACCAACGGGCGGTACCTATCTCGTCTTTGCCTGGACGGATAAGGCGGCGGGACGCAAGGGCATGAGCGCCTTTATCATCCCACGGGAAACACCGGGAATGAAAGCCGGTGAACATTTTAAGAAGATGGGTCTGCGCTCGTCCCAGACATCCGAAATTCTTTTCAAAGATTGCCGCGTGCCCAAAGAAAATTTACTCGGTAAACCAGGTGACGGTATGGCGATGGCGATGGCTGGTTTTGACAATGGACGTATCGGCATTGCCGCCCAGTCCTTGGGAATCCTTCAGGCTGCTTTGGATGAATCCATCCGCTATGCCAAACAGAGGGTTCAGTTCGGCCAGCCCATTGCGCGCCAGCAGGCAATTTCCTGGATGATCGCCAATATGGCAACGGATCTGGCAGCGGCGCGCTTCCTCACCTATAATGCTGCCTGGCTGAAAGACCAGAAACAGCCATTCAGCAAAGAGGCGTCTATGGCCAAACTCTTTGCTTCGGAAAAAGCCATGGAACATACCATCAAAGCTGTGCAGATTCAGGGTGGCTACGGATACTGCAAAGGCGCCAAAGTAGAGCGGCTGATGCGCGACGCGAAGATCACCGAAATTTATGAAGGCACTTCGGAGGCCCAGCGTATGGTCATTTCCGGAAACGTGCTGCGCTGATGCATCGATGAGATTTTTGCTCTGCCTTTCAGTTCCTGATGGAGTGGAAATTTACTAACTATTAATGAGGTGGCTATGCCTACCATTATCACCTGTTTTAAATGGGTCGTGGATGAATCTTACATAAGGCAGGGAACAGCGGGAGAACTTGATTTCTCGGTCGTTGATTACAGGATCAGTGATTATGATCGTAATGCCATTGAAGAAGCCATGCGACTGAAAGCGATCTATGGGGGAGAAGTTCTCGCCCTGACTGCCGGTGTGCCGGAAGCGACAAAGAGTATCAAGGACGCTCTTTCCCGTGGACCGGATCGGGCCTTTTTTGCCGTCGATCCATCATTTGGTGGACTGGAACCGGCGCAGACAGCTGCGCTTTTGGCGGCGGTGGTGAAAGCTCATATAACACCTTACGATCTGATCCTCTGCGGTGAAGGTTCCGGTGACCTTTATGCCCAACAAGTCGGCCCCCGTTTGGCAGAACATTTGGGGATACCTTCTATTTCTTTCGTACAAAAAGTTGATATTCAGGAAGGAAAAGTGATTGCGGAACGCCGGGTTGAGGAAGGAATTGAAGTAGTGGCCGCAACGTTGCCCGCTCTGGTGACTGTCCTTCCCGATATCAACGTGCCGCGTATTCCAGGCGTCAAGGACACGCTCATGGCTTCCAAAAAACCGGTCTTGTCCCTCAAGAAAGAAGACCTGCCACCGATTCCCGAGCCCTACCTGCAAACGCTGGAAATGAAGACGGCAAAGCTTAGCAGGGCTTGTGAAAAGTTTGGATCAGACGATGCAGAAATCAACAGATTTCTAAATGCACTGCGGAAGAAAGCCGCAATTTAGGAGACAAAATCATGGGCGGAATATGGATTGTCGCAGAAAAAAAGGAACATGCCCTGGAACTGCTGAGCATTGGTCGTTTTCTCGGCAACAAGATGGGAACTAACCTTTCAGTGTTTTCCTGGCGGGATCAGGATGCCTGCTTTGATTATATTGCACACGGCGCAGACGAGGTCTTGCTGCCGACTCCACCTGCCGCTGATCAATCAATTGATGTTCTGCTTCCGGTTATTGCAGGCGAAGCCCAGATGCACCATCCGGACGCAATTTTCTTTTCCGCCACGGCCAGATGCAAGGACCTGGCGGCCCGGCTGGCGGCAAGACTGAGCGCTGGCCTGTGCAGCAATTGCATTGGCCTGTCCTACGATGAAGGCGCAAAAAACATCATCATGGAGCGCCTAGCCTATGGCGGTGCAGCTATCCAGAAGGTTGCCTGTCGGATACGGCCAGTTATGGCCACAATCCCACCTGGCACATTTGCCCGCGGGGACTCCGATACCGGCAGAAAAGGCCAGTGTCGCGAGCTTCCGGCACCGCCTACGTCCGCCCTCAAAATAATAGAACTGAAAAAACGGACACGAGAGATCAAGGATATTACCGAAGCCAGAGTGATCGTCGCTGCCGGTAGGGGATTTGAAAAGCAGGAAGATTTGACACTGGTTCGGCAACTAGCTGATAGGCTGGAAGGTGAGATCGGCTGCACGAGACCCGTTTCCGAAGAAAATCGATGGCTGCCGGTGGAGCTTTGCATCGGCCTATCCGGTGTGCAAGTCAAACCCGATCTTTATTTTGGGCTTGGGGTTTCCGGCCAGGTGCAGCATGTCACAGGCATTCGAAATGCCCGGGTAATCGCCGCCGTCAACAAAGATGAAAACGCCCCTATTTTCAGTGTTGCCGATTTGGGCATCGTAGGCGACATCTATGATGTCGTCCCGAAGCTTCTTCAAGCGCTGAATAAGGGATAACGTTTAATGGATTTAAGTGTAATGGGAATAATTTTAGATGCGCATAAACGCCTTCAGGCAATGAAAGGAAGGTACTAAAACCATGGCAATGAAAAATGGTGAACAGTATGTGGAAAGTATAAGAAAGATGCGGCCGAACATTTACAAGTGGGGCAAACTCATCGAGGACGTTACCACCGATCCGGCCACCCGTCTTCATATCCAGTCGGTAAAGCGATCATATGATCTATCACATGACCTTGCGAAAGCTTCAATCTATACTAACAAATCGCATTTGACCGGCGAAACCGTCCATCGTTGGAATTCTCTGATGCAATCTGCGGAAGATGTAATGAATAATGCCAATATGAAACGGGAACAATATCATCAGTCCGGAACATGCCAGGGAGCTACCTGTGCCGGTTGGACGGGAATAAATGTGCTCTGGGACGTAACCTGGCAAATGGATAAAGATCTTGGTACCAATTATCACGAACGCATCCGCAAATATTGGAAATACATGGAAGACAACTCCCTTACTTTGGCCGGCGCAATAACAGACGCCAAGGGAAACAGGTCGCTTAAACCATCTCAACAGGCCAACAAGGACACCAACCTCCACATCAAAGAAGTTCGATCCGACGGCGTTGTCATTCGTGGATATAAATGCCAGATCTGCGGTGTCGCCGCCGCGCATGAGATTATTTGCGTACCCGGCAGCGGCTATGGTGAAACGGAGAAGGACTTCTGTCTGGCAGTGGCCATCCCCCGCGATATAGCCGGTCTGAAAATCGTGGAAACCAGGCACCCCAGCGATACCCGTGATGAGGAAGAAGGATGGGATGCGCCCAAAGCCGGCAACATCACCCAGGCATTCCTGATCTTTGATGATGTTTTCGTTCCCAACGACCGCGTTTTCATGTGCGGCGAAGAAAAATACTCCGGTCGCATTATTATGAACTTCACCGCCATTTATCGCGCCGCCATTGGTGCCTGTGTTGCCGGACAGGGCGATATCATGATCGGTGCTGCAATCAATATGGCGCGTGCCAACGGTCTAAGTATGAAACCGTTTCAGGACAAACTCACCCAAATGGCCGTCAACAATGAGATCACCTACGGACTTGGATTGGGCGCGATGATGAGAGGTAAAAAGCAGCCATCCGGGTTGTTTGTTCCCGACTCTCTGCTGGCCCATACCAATAAGACGCAGGTCGCCAAACTGCCCTATGAAACAAAAGTGATTGCCCAGGAAATTTCCGGTGGTGTTTCCGAAACCGGCTGTTTTCCATCTTATCAGGACATCCAGTCCCCGGAATATGGCCAGCATTTACTGGCAGCTCTGACGGCTGGCGCTGATGGAGAAACCCGAGCGCGCGCGGCGCGTCTTGTAGAATGGCTCACAGTTGGCGGTGGAATCCCTGGCTGTATGCACGGGGGCGGATCACCGGATGGCGCAAGACTTGTTGTCCGGGCTATGACAAAATGGGAAGACTATGCCACTGAAGCCAGGCGCATCGCCGGCATCACTGCGCCCCTTA
>CAIVDK010000408.1 GCA_903904655.1 uncultured delta proteobacterium
CGGGTGTATCGCCCGGGAGTCCGTAGATCAGGTCAAGCCCGAAAATGGCGCCGGCTGAGTTAAGCAGCGCTATTTTTTCAGCGTATTTAACGGTGTCGAGTGTTCTGTTAACATTGGCGAGGACTTCGCGAACGGCGCTCTCTAGTCCAACTTGGAGGCTGCAGTGAACTCCGGCAAAGAGCTTCGCTATTTCACTGTCGATAAACTCTGCTCTTATTTCAAAAGTAAAATGAATCAGCGGCGCAGTTTTAAGAATCATGCGCAGAATTTTTTTTGCACGCTTAATGTCGCTGTTAAAAGTCGGGTCCAGTACAAATACCTGGGTTACTTTTTTTTCTTCGAAGAGTTCAAGTTCCTTCCGGATACGTTCTAAAGAGATTTGCCTTACGCCTGCCACACCACGCGATTCGAAACAGAAACCGCACTTAAAAGGACAGCCGCGGGAGAGTTCCCATAACAGGCCGGAATATCTAGAGGGATCAATTGTCCCGGTAAGAAAAGGTGAGGGCATGGCGTTTAAGTCCATGACGGGCTGCTGGTCTTTCCCGGGATTTGCCTTTGCACCTTTCAAAAAGACGCCGGGTATGCCTTCCAGTGTGTCACCTTTCAGCAGCTTATTGATTACTTCCGTCAGGACGATCTCACCTTCACCTTTGATGACAAAGTCAAAGGGCGCACAATCGAGCAGTATTAAAGGAAGTGCTGTTGCTTCCGGGCCACCGGCGAAGAGCACTACAGCCGGGAATTTCGCTTTTATGATCCGGCAGATTGCAAGTACCAGGTGCCTGTTCCACAGGTACGTAGAGAAACCGATCATATCCGGAATATTCCTGCAGATGTCCTGGGCTATAAAATCTGCAGAGTTATCGACAGTGTAATCATGAAATGACACATCAAGCCGCAGGCTGTTGGAGGGCACTGAATCGAGCTGGGTTTTAAGTGAAGCCGCAGCGAGAGGGACAGCCTGGGGTGAATCCTTAATGTGTATGGATATAAGTTTAAGTGTTATTTTTTTCAAAAAGCAGTCCCCGGTATTTATTGATTTTCTAATTTAGACAACTCATACTATACTTCACGTCCCTTGCCACTCAAAACTATTATGTTGACGTGTGAAAATAATTCTCTTATGGTTCTTCCCAGGCACATATTCATTGTTTACGGATCACAAAATAAAAAAGGAGATAATATGAATAATTTCACTCTTTATAACCCGACAAAAATAATTTTTGGCAGTGGGACGATTAAAGATATCGTCAAGGAAATATCAAAAGAATCAAAGATTCTGATTATCTATGGCGGCGGCAGCGTCAAGCGCAATGGTGTGCTCGATGAGGTGAAGGCCGCGTTGCAGGGCTATGATATTGATGAATTTCCCGGTATTGAGCCCAATCCCACTTATGAAACATTGATGCAATGCGTAGAGAAAGTGCGAAATCAAAAAATCGATTTCCTGTTAGCTGTGGGTGGCGGCTCTGTGATCGATGGAACAAAATTCATTGCTGCGGCAGCAAACTATGCAGGCGAGCCCTGGGACATCGTTAAATCGTATGGCCGCGGCGTACGCCAAGCCATACCCTTCGGCACAGTACTGACACTTCCGGCAAGCGGCTCCGAGATGAACAGCGGGGCGGTCATTACCCGGCTTGCTACCAAGACTAAATTGCCTTTCATGAATCCCCTGCTGTTTCCTAAATTTTCCGTGCTGGATCCCACAAAGACATATACCCTGCCGGCAAGCCAGATCGGTAATGGTGTTGTCGATACATTTGTCCATATCACGGAGCAATACCTGACCTACCCGGTGGCGGGAAAAATTCAGGACCGTTTTGCTGAAGGATTGCTTTTGACATTGATAGAAGAAGGGCCGAAAGCTTTTACCGATCCGCAAAATTATGACGTTCGTTCCAACCTGATGTGGTGTGCCACACTGGGCCTGAATGGCCTGATCAGTGCGGGCGTGCCTCAGGACTGGGCGACACACATGGTAGGCCATGAACTGACGGCATTGCATGGATTAGATCACGCCAAAACGCTGGCGGTTTTGTTGCCGGCCATGCTAAAAATCCGTAAGGACGATAAAAAACAAAAGCTCCTTCAATATGCCGAGCGTGTCTGGGGCATATCCCAAGGCGATGAAGATGCCCGCGTGGATAAAGCCATCGATAAAACCAGGGCATTTTTTGAAAGTATGCAAGTTAAAACAAGACTTTGCGATTACGGCATTACGGCCGAGACAATCCCCGTCGTTGTCGAACAGCTCAAGGCGCATGGCATGGTGAAGCTGGGTGAAAAATTTAATGTCACGCCCGAGATAGTTGAGAAAATACTGGGGCTGTGTCTTTAGGTAAGTCACGCAACTCCATTGTTGAGCGCCGCTGATTATCTGATTACCGCCGGGGCCCAAGGGGCAGGCTTTTGAGCTCTGGTGTTTTTGTGGACAATGGGGAAAGGTTCAGCATGGGATTCTTCCTGGCAAACCTGTCCTGTATACTATAAAGCAATCACACACTTATGCTGACCGGATTCCGGTTAACAGGGTGAAAACAGAGCGATTATTTACCGCTCAGTTGTTCCTTGAGCTTGTTGCGATTTTTAATAGCTTCACCGGCGCGGCTCAGGGCCAGTGAAATGTCATCGTCTGGCTTGCCCAGTATTCGATCAGACTGTTTATAAAGGGACAGAGCGGCATCTAGGTCGCCGCGGCTCTCCGCGCAGACGCCCAGATTATACAGCAGGGCGTGAGAGTTGGCGGCGATATTGCGCGCTTCTCCCCAGAGTTCGCAGGCACTGTCCATCCGACCCTTATCTGCGTATTCCATGCCTCGTTTGAGTTTGTCGATGGCTTCCTTCGATGTAATTCCATCGGTGGAATCCATAAGCCGGATTTCTCTGGTGACATAGTACGGAGCGATATCGCGCCGGAACTCTTTCCTGACGGAGTCTTTTGCTTGCTCCAGAAGGACCATTTCGCTTTGAACAGGGCGCGTATCCTCACAGCCTGTAGAATTGGTCGTGGCGGAAAGATTCCGGGAATAAAGGATTCTGCCGGTTGTCACATCGACCAATTTGGGGGAAACGGCAAAATTGGCAACGCGTTTCGTGCAGCGGACATTGTAGTAACGCCATTGAATGCACGCGCCCTGGTAGGTCTTTCCCTTGTCGTCTCTTTTCTGTTCATATCTTACGCAGGTTGAACGCCTTTCAGAATAAGGGCTGTCATCATAGTTGTTTTGGGTGACGACACCCGTATAAATTCCCTGAGCGCCGATCATCTTGCCGAGTTTAACGGCTGTTTTCTGATCCACCAGTCCACTTTGCGAAAACTGCATTTCGCTGATGGATTTGTCGATGGAGGCGCGGTCAACCAGCGTGAAATACTGTTTGTCATCGATGCCGATTCCTACCAGAACCCCTTCGATTTCGGCGGAAAATTCCCGTCCACCGGGACCGCTAAAAGGCAGAACGGCGACGGCTTTGGTCAGGGATGCCTCATGATATTGTGCGGGCTGGAGCATGTTGACTTTAATCTTCGTGGCGCAGCCGGAAAAAGTAAGCAGGGCGACGCACAGAACCGGTAAAGCAAAATAGTTAAAAGAACAGGACTTTCCGCGTAAATTGATCATGTTTTCCTCCTAATATTTATTCTTCATTCCAGATACTCCAGCGTCAGTGAATAAGGTGAGAAGTTCACGATTTTTAAATTTCCTTTTTGCTTGATGCTGTTAGCCAGATACAGCGTGCTTTCAGGATAACTGACCACAAAATCACCCATCTGCTTTTCTTCCACGCTCGATACCCAGACAAGGCTCTGCAGCATTTGTTTGACTTCCAGAACTTTATTGATGTCATCAATACCATTGACCTTCACGGCCACTTTCTTGGTGTTGCCTTTGATGTATTGAGACACTTTGTCCAGAATGGTGGGCGTAAGATTTTGGGCCAGTTCCTTCATGGCTTCCGCGGTGGCATCTTCGACGTTGTTGGCAAGTCCCTTGGCC
>CAIVDK010000409.1 GCA_903904655.1 uncultured delta proteobacterium
CTTACAATCTCATCAAACGTCATGGTGAGGTTGTCTATGCGACTTAACAGGATAAAGATATTTCTTTTCGCCTTGGTTGTTGCAGTCACGGCATGTGCCCCTCCACCAAAGCATACTGTTTTAGATGCCAATGGTATCACATATGTATTTACAAGCTTTTGCGCGTAAGATGAAAGTCCTGTTTCTTCCAGAACCTTCTCTGATCGATCTTTAATCTCATGCGCCTGCATGCCTGCCATTGTGCCAAAGAACCTTAAATTCTCCATTGCCGTCAATGTCGTATATAAAGATATTGGCTGAGGGGCATGGCCAATAGACATAAGCGTGTTTTGATCCGGCTTTGGATTCCTGTAATGGCTACATCGCCTGACATGACCCGCAACTGCTCGGTAATGATCCGCATCAAAGTTGTCTTGCCCGCTCCATTGTGCCCTAAAAGAGCGTGCATCTGGCCTTCCGCTACCGATAGAGAAAAATCACGAAGAGCATAAGCGGATTCTCCGGAAATTGCTTTTCCCGGCAACAAACCATGCGAAAAGTTATTCCGGAAATTTCCAGAGCATTCATGCCTTGAGCTTCCTGACAGTAATATGTAGTTCTCTGAAAAGTGCTTCTTCTCGATCCGCGCAGATCAGCATCAACCCGCCTGCTTTGTCGAAATTGTCTTCGGACTTACCTCTTTGTTTGACGATGCGTGCCGAAACTACGGCAAACTCGCGCCATATATCACCGATCGCGGTCATTCCCTGCGACAGGCGAGCAAGATCATCCGATCCGAAAAGCTCAGCTGCCTCCTGTAAAAATGCCGCATACATAAAGCGGAATCCCGCGCCGCCTGTTCCTATCTCCTCCTGCATGCGGACAATGTTGGCCAGATGCCGGCAAGCTTCATCGAAGCCCAATTTTTGCGGACTTGCTATAATCCTTTTAGCAAGAAAGCGCATACCCCGAATACCGAAGATGGGTATGGGTATGCGTAGCATCATATTGCAGGTGTCTTTCATGCCCTTGATACAGGCTTTTTTAATATCAGGATTTTTCGGAACTGATGCCGGGTAATACATAAAGCCGTGCGGCTCTAGCGGGCCATGGGCAAAGCGCGCCCGTTCCAGATCGTCCGTCACACAATCCACCGGATGTTCCAGCACTGGATCGCTCACACGGAATCCGCCTTCAATTTCCCTCAGCGCAATTAGATTGTGGCCGTTGAATTGAAAACGGAACCGATTGGGAAAATAGGAAAGCCAGTAGATATTTGTTGTAAGACCGACAATTATTCCTTCTTTGATCAACTGGCGCAATTCATCCATACCTTTTTGCGGATTACGGAATCGCTTGGTGATAAATTTAGCTCCCAGGCGTTTTCCCGCTTTTTTGAAAACACTGCCGGGCAAGCCGCGGAAAGTGGTAATCGGCAAACCGACCATTTTTACAAAAAATAAATGTCCGAAAAAGATACCGCTACCGATGCCGAAAATCATCGGCTCGGAGATTTCCACTCCTTTTTCCCGAAATAAGGCGGAGGTTACGCCGCTTTCGCAATGTGCCGAATGGTGATGAACAAAAGGCTTTCCGGCCGCTGTTAATTCTGTATTCATAAATAAATTTTTACCTTTCTAATGAGACCCAAGTTTCAGAAACAAAGCGCTCTGAAGATTGCTGGTCGAATTATCCCTCGAGCGAAGCTAAGTGGGATTGTTGTGCCGTCATTTGGGAACAGTTTTTAATTCTTCTCCGTATACAGCCAATGCTTTGGCGTAACGGTCTAAAACCGATAATTTGAGCTTGGAAAAAATTCCCGGTTTAAAATGTCTTTTAACGCGAAACGCCGCTATACCAGCAGTTTTGCCCAGAATTTCCGGCGTCATCTGCCGCCTTTCCATGTGATAAACAAGCGGGCTTTTTAAGCCGCTGAGCACAGCTTTTCTTGTTTCTTCCAGACTTGCCGCAAGTTCAGCCACCGCCAAACCATTGACCACTTCTTCGGAGCTCCAGCCGGAGCTCGGCACAATGACATATTTTCCTTCATCATTGAGGGCATAGCAGGCACGTTTCTCACCTTCATAATACGTAATGTCCTGCGGAACTTCATTTACTTTCATAGTCGGCTCCCTTTGCCCTGAATTTAAGAAAATATGGTCTTTCTTACACTAATTTTACGCTGTCGCAAAGCAAAAAATGGGACTGTAAAATTGCGATAAGTGGTTTTGATTTTTTTGATAAGAACTTGCTTCCATTGGAAGTGACTATAGGGAAGCCGCGCTTGTATGTCAAGGAAAGTAACAATGCTGGTATAGTTTAACCTTTGCTACCTCATCGATCAATTCTGCCTTGTTCATTAATTCCCTCCTGTTTTTATTTTAACCATCTTCATGGTTCGCTATACATCCTCGTTTGCTACAAATCAATCCACATCACGCCGATAAAAGAAGCTTTTCGTTTGTAATGGTTAATCTGCCTTTGCCTATTTTCGTGCAAGTTCCTTCTTCACCGCCAGCCCCAGTTTCTCTTTGATATACGGCTTTTTGATATAGGCACCGGCACCGAGGGCTTTGGCTTCTTTTACCCGATCCGATTCCGAAAAGCCGCTGACTATAATCGCTCTCTGTTTGGGGTTTATTTCCAGAATGCTTTTGTAAGTATCAAGTCCATCTATGCCCGGATCCATAATCATATCCAGAACGATTAAGTCGGGTTGGTGATCTTTTAGGTATTTGATTGCCTCTTCACCGCTGGCGACACTTGATACTTTGTAATTGAGTGCTTTGAGTAACCGTGTTGCCAGTTCCCGCTGATCTTTTACATCATCCACAACCAGGATAGATTCTTCATTGCCAAGATATTCAGCCATGGATACGCCAAGAAGTTCCTCCTCAATATCTTCTCTGGTAATCAGGAAATAAAGGATAAAGGTTGTTCCCTTGCCTTCTTCACTATGAACATCAATATACCCCTGATGATCTTTTACCGTTCCCCAGACAACCGATAATCCCAGTCCTGTGCCGCTTCTGCCCATGATTTTCTTAGTGTAGAAGGGTTCAAAGATGCGTTTGAGATCGATTTCTGAGATGCCGTCTCCTTCATCGGAGACAGAAAGAACAACATAGTCGCCCTCATGAATATTGTCATATCCGGAGATAGGTTTATCTATATACTGATTGCTGGTCTTAATGTTGATGTTGCCGCCTGAAGTCATGGCCTCTGCGGCATTGGAAACCAGATTATACAGGGTTTTCTCCAGATGAACAGAAGATGCAGCGATGTTGAGTAAATCCGGATCAAGTTCGGTCGAAATCTGGACATGGGGATGATAGGTAAGAAGTTTCGACCACTGAGGTGATTTTTTAAAGTCAGTGATAAGTTTGTTGAGATTAAGAACTTGTTTGCCTACGACACCTCTTCTGGCCAAAGTCAGCAGATCATCCACTATTGCCGCTGCTTTCTGGCCTCCGTCAAATATGGTTTTCAGATCTTTTCTCAGCGGGCTTTTCTCTTCTATCGCATCAAGAACCAGTTCCGCATAACCCACGACTATGCCCAAAACGTTGTTTAAATCATGGGCAACTCCGCCTGCCAATAATCCCAATGATTCCATTTTCTCGGAACGTGTAAGGCGTTCTTCAAGATAGAGCTTTTCTTCCTCGGCTTGCTTCTGCGCGGTGATGTCAAGATTCGTCCCTACCCAACGGCAAGGCTTCCCTTGTGCATCTTTTACAATATCGCCACGGGTGAGAATCCACCTCCAGCCGCCATCCTTATGCCGCAGCCGATGTATGATTTCATAATGAGCAGTTTTTCCCGCAAGGTGATCATCAAGTGCCTTCTCGATATTTGCGCAATCTTCCGGATGCCAAAGGTTTTTCCATCCGGAAAACGTATCCTCAACTTCATGAACTTCATATCCAAGCATCCTTTTCCATTGCGCGGAATACACAACCTGATCTTTCACCATATCCCAATCCCAAAGCCCAGCGCCGGTGCCTTCGATCGCCAGATTGAATCTCTGCTCGCTTTCACGCAGCGCTTCCTCCGCCTGCTTGCGGTTGGTGATGTCTTCCGAAACGCCTTCCATCCACCCTTTTTCGTGAACAATCTTCGCGGAAAATCGTATCCAGATTATTGACCCGTCATTTCTTCGGAAACGCGCTTCATAGTTATGTATTTCACCATGAGCCTGCACAAGAGAGAGC
>CAIVDK010000410.1 GCA_903904655.1 uncultured delta proteobacterium
CCGCAGCCTCCGCCAGCCTTGGTATAGTTGGTCACATCTTCTACGGTGGACAGATTATTTTCACGAATAGCTCGCTCGATTTCTTTATCCGTAACGCCAAAGCATTCACAAATAATCTTTGCGCCTGCCTCCAGGGCAGGAGCGCCTCTATAATTTTCTACCGCTTTTTCCAGCGCCTGTTTGCCCATCACCGAACAGTGCATTTTTTCATCGGGCAAACCACCCAGATACTGGGCAATATCCTGATTGCTGACTTTAAGCGCCTCGTCAACGGTCATCCCCTTGATGATTTCGGTCAGCGCCGAAGACGACGCAATGGCACTTGCGCAACCAAATGTCTTGAATTTGGCGTCTTTGATCCGTTTGTTTTCATCGAGCTTGAATGTTAGCTTCAACGCATCGCCGCAGGCCAGCGATCCGACCTCGGCTATCCCATCCGGGTTTTCAATTTCACCCACATTATGCGGATTGAGAAAATGCTCTTTGACCTTATCCGTGTATTCCCACATAAATACTCCTTAAAATCTGATTTGAATGAGGCTATTTGTTATGACTATTTTATTGCAACTTTAAAATATAATTAAAATTAATCCTTTTCAATTGCAAGTATTTTTATAGTATTTTGTAACTAAACGATTGAACGTGTTTTTAATTTAAGTCGCCATTACAAACCGTGAATGAGTCCATCGTTCCTTTAATTGTGCGAAATATTAACTATTTAAATTCAGTTTATTTTATTGTAGCGTATAGCCCGAAGAAAACAAATAATGACCCGCCAATCCGGGGATACGCCGCTGCCGATCTCCACATCCAACCACTCAATGATATTATCTACGGTGACCCAGAATACACCTGGGATGAATACATTTACCCTGCAGGGCACACGCAGTCGTAACGCATTTTTAAAAAATAAAAGAGGCGTGCCGGAGAGGTCTGTCTGGCTTCTGTCCAAAATACCTTTTTGGCAGGTGGACAGGCTAAAAAATGAGCATATTTCTCAAAAGGACGGCAGTCGCAATTCGCCCCCGGTGCGGTCATTGGAGCAGCACCCTACATTTTGTGGTTAAGATTTCCTGTGGTTAAGATTTTCTTGATACACAAGACGGCGTTTCTTATCCTTCACCGCACAAAAAGGACGTTCTTATCAATATTTAAAAATGGTAGGACACGCGGAGAATCGCATTATATAATTCAGGTTTAAAGTCCAGGTCAATCTTATTATGAGACATGTCGCCGGGGATTTCGTAACTGTTGCCAAATGCAGTAGGAATGATACGATAGCGGAATGCCGCATCCAATGAGACATTCCGCGACAACATGTAACGCAGACCGGTTTCCATCACCAGTGGCACATCCAATTTATTTCTTTCCCTGGTGATCAAATTGCTCACCTCCGAGTTGCTGATGATAATCCCCGCTCCCACACCCACATAGGGCTGTAGCCGCCCAAACGGCATCTCTGCGTTGGGGATGAATCCATATTTCCCAATCAGCATGGGGACAACAGAGAACATCGTGAAGGTGCCGCTAGGGAAGAAGCCTGAAACAGTACTTTTTCCCTTCACTTCCACGATCACCCCCTGGTGCTGGAAACTCATGTTCTCATAGGTCGCATCCAAGACCAGGCTGAAATATTTCATCCAGGACGGCCAGGCGCGGCCCAAAAACCCTTCATGGACAAAATCATAGCCCACAACCAAGCCACCGAAAAAATTGACGTCAAACTTTACATCCTTATAGGTCTTTTCCGCACCTGGACTTGACCAATTCCTTTCCCCAACATCGGCAGTGGCGCAGTAAGTCGGACCGGTTTGCACACCCACCCACATCCCTCCCCGGACCACTCCAGGCAGCAGAAACATCATCCCGATCGGCAGGGCCAAAATCACTAATAGCCATTTTCCTCTAGACGCCATCATTTTCCCTTCGGTTATCACGAGTCTCGTTGATAACGATTTGCTTTTAAAAACGAGAGAGTTTATGAACAGAAAAATGAATTATGTCAAGGGAATTTTAAGGATTACAACTGACAAAAAAGTGATTTCGATTATTTATCGATAGTGAGGATGACCAATTGAGTTAATTTTCAATATGCCCTTCTTTTGAAAAAGGAAAATTGCGAGATCCGAAGACCGATTGGCAACGATTAAGGCAGAGTTTACCAAAGATAATACAACCTGGTTCAGCAACCACAGAAACAACCTGAGCGGTGCAAACCTGTGCGTGAAATAACTCGGTAGTACAAACCTGGGCAATAATAAAGAAATTTTGACAATAGGCATGAGAAACAGAGTGCTATAGACAACCAAAATAATCCTTGACGAAATATGAAATTTATGAAAATTTAAACACAACATAACATATTAATATCAATAGAGAAAATAGCTTTTGTTACGTATAGATAGATGTTATGGTTGTCAAGATTAGACTCTATTGGACTCTCTCCATCAAGTCAAGTATCGGTCGGGAGACCGAATTCCTAGTCATCCTCATGCACTATCATTTTGGAATCTTTATTCTGTAAAATCTGCCGCCGGGGGAGTGTTATTCTGACTGTTGTGCCGGTCGGCCCTTTATTCGGGTCAGCGTTGGATTCAATCGTCATGTCTCCACAATGGGCTTTAACAGCTGCATAGGCTGACGGCAGTCCCAGGCCGGTTCCGTCGCCTGCCGGCTTGGTGGTAAAAAAAGGCGTAAAAAGAAGTGGGATGTTTTCTTCGGCAATGCCCACTCCTGTATCGGCTAGTGTAATGGACACCTGATGTTCGTCACCTACGACGGCAATGATCAACGAACCTCCATCAGACATGGCTTCAATGGCGTTTTTTTCCAAGTCAAATAAAGTGGTGACCATTTGTTCATAGTCGATCCATACCACATCATTTTCAAGGAGATTTTTCAGCTGGATGTCGACGTTACCATGCCGGGACAGTTTTGCAAGACTATCTTCTATTATTTTGAGAATATTGGTTTCCCTGAGCTTCAGACCGAACAAGTGATGATGGCCTCCTTCACCCCTTAAGCCATAGCAGAGTGCTTACCCGAATAACACTTTCACTACCAAATAAAAAGTTAAAACTATCTTATTGACAGCAAATCATCGGCCATGATAGACACAACAACAATTCAGTAATATTTTAACAGCAAATGATGTTTTCCAAAATATTACATAACCTTTTTTGATGATTGATGAGGAGTTGCCTTTGAAACTGCGCGAAGTAAAAGATATCCTGGAGGCGGAAGTCATTGTGGGTGATGATATTCTTGACCTCGAAGTAAAAACAGCCTTCGGGGCCGACTTGATGAGTGATGTGCTGGCCTTCGCCAAAGCCGGGAGCCTTCTGCTTACCGGATTGACCAACACCCAAGTGATTCGAACCGCCAACGTACTGGATATTGCAGCGATTATCCTGGTGCGGGGCAAAAATCCGTCATCCGAAACAATCACATTAGCCAGAGAACTTAAGATTCCCATTTTAACCACGAAATACATTCTATTTGAAACGGCGGGCCGCCTCTACGCAAAGGGGATTGTCGGTTGTCTGCAAAAAGTTGAAAATACCAGTGGTCGAAACTAATCCAAACCTGTATTCGAACAGTTTTAATATTGAAGGCGGCAATTTCAATTCCGCCGGTATTGTCTCGACCAACATTAAATCCATTCTGAAAAAATTAGGAATCCCCAACGATATCGTCCGAAAAGCCGCCATCGTCTCTTACGAGGCGGAAATCAATGTCGTATCATATGCCAAAAAAGCCATCGTGAACCTCACGGTTAATCCCGGTGTTGTGCAAATCGAGGTAATTGACGACGGTCCCGGCATTCCCAATATTGATTTGGCTATGCAGGAAGGTTATTCTACCGCAGATCAGAGAATCCGTGAAATGGGCTTTGGCGCGGGTATGGGACTTTGCAACATAAAAAATTATTCCGATGATTTCCATATCACATCGGAAGTCGGCAAAGGCACTCATCTGAAGATGACGATTCAAACACCATAATTTTTCATAAAGGGTTTAGTCATGAAAATTGAAAAAATAGTTCAAGCGCTGGGATTGGAGGTCAAGTGCGGCAAAAATTACCTGGACAAAGACGTTACAGGCGGCTACACCGGAGACCTCTTGAGCGATGTCATGGGTAATTCCCGGGAAGGCTATATCTGGATCACCCGCCAGGTTCACCAGAATATTGTCGCCGTTGCCAGTCTCAAGGAACACGTGGGAATCATTCTGATTAATTCCTGTCAGCCGACTGCCGACACCCTCGAGAAAGCCGAGGCGGAAAAGATTCCGATCATGGTGTCCGATTTGCCCGCTTTTGAAATCTCGGGCAAAATCTATAATTTACTGACGGCAAAAAGCTGAACCTTGAAAACACCATCTCCGAAAATACCCGGCGTTTAGTGGTTATCGTTTCCAGCGGTGAAAACCGATGTTGAAAGTTTTTAATTGCGATCTTCATATTCACACCTGCCTGTCCCCTTGCGCCGAACTGGACATGCATCCGCAGACCCTGGTACAAAAAGCACTGGATCAAAAGCTCGACATGATCGCCATCAGCGACCACAACGCTTCGGCCAATGTCCCGTACGTCATTGCAGCCGCCGCCGGGAAGAATATTCAAATCATCCCGGCTATGGAAATCACGACAAGTGAAGAAGTACATCTACTGGCGCTCTTTGAGTCCCTGTCCGATCTCCTGAAACTTCAGACCGTCATTGATCAGCACTTATTCGGCGAAAATGATGAAACTCGCTTTGGCGTTCAGGCCATCGTCAACGAATTGGGCGAGGTGGAAGGGCTGAACAATCAACTGCTCATCGGTGCAACGGATTTATCCATTGACAGTATCATGGGTACCATTCATCAATTGAAAGGTCTGGCCATCCCCGCGCATATCGACAGGGAAAGTTTCAGTGTCTTAAGCCAACTGGGTTTCATCGATGACCATTCCCGCTTTGACGCGCTGGAAATATCTAAATTAACCGGTATAGAGCAAGGCCGTATCCAATATCACAATCTGGGCCGATATCCGTTTTTAACATCGTCAGACGCCCATTTTATAAAGGATATCGGAACATCAACCACAAAAATTATTATGGAAAAACCAACCTTTGCTGAACTAAAGATGGCCATCTCCAAACAAAACGGCCGTCAGATTCTGGAGTAGCCATGCTGACGCTTGCCGACCACATATTGGATATTACTGAAAACTCCGTACGTGCCGGCGCCAAGCTTATTGAAATCAGTATTGATGAAGATTCCCACAATGATTTGCTCACCATCGAAATTAAAGACAACGGACATGGTATGAGCCGGGACGTTCTTCAAAAAGTCCTGGATCCCTTTTACACGACCAAAACGGTCCGGCGCGTGGGTTTGGGACTACCACTCCTTAAAGATGCAGCAGAACGGTCAGGTGGAACATTTCAACTGGAATCTCAAGAAAACTCAGGAACTACGGTAAAAGCCACTTTTGGTTTGCGTCATTTGGACAGGCAACCTCTGGGTGCGATTATTAACATAATAATAATTCTGATTATTTCTAATTCTGAGGTTGATTTTTTTTATAAACACAGGCATAATGACCGGCGGTTTGGGATAGATACACGTGAAATCCGAAAAGAAATCGAGGATGTACCCATTAACCATCCTGAGATAATAAAATATATCCGGGGCGTTATTGAAGAAGGATTACGCGAGATCGAACCAGAAGCATAGCGCACCCCAAAGATCGAGGAGGAAGCAAATGAAAGCCGAAGACACAGAATTATTAAAAGAGTTCACACCGGAACAAGTAGCAAAGCTCGGGAGCATCATTGAAAAACATAGAGGAAAAGCGGGCGGACTGATTCCCGTCCTGGAAGAAGCGCAGGTTTCTCTTGAATACCTTCCTTTATCCGTGCAGAAAAGAATTGCTTCCGGATTGAATCTGCCCTTGAGCCGCGTCTATGGCGTTGTCACCTTTTACTCGTTTTTCACCATGACCCCGCGTGGTAAACACACCGTTCGCGTTTGCCTAGGCACAGCCTGTTATGTGCGTGGCGGCAAAGCGCTCACCGACACACTGGAAAAACAATTCGGCATTAAAGAAGGTGAAACAACGCCGGACCGGATGTTCACCCTGGAATCCGTCCGCTGCCTGGGTGCCTGCGGATTGGGGCCGGTCATCGTTGTGGATGAAGATGTCCATGGCCGTATCAAACCGGGAAAAGTTAAGGAAATCTTGAGCCGATACAATTAATGTCTAATTATAGAAAACGGAGGAAAGCCGATGGCGAAATTGACTATCGATGATTTAAAGAAAATTAAAGAAAAAGTGCATAAAGAAATGTCTTTACGGGACGGAGACCGACGCGTCAAAGTAACCGTGCATATGGGAACATGCGGCATCGCTTCCGGCGCAAAGGAAGTGATGGACACCCTTCTTGAGGAAATCGAAGCAGCGGGCGTGCATGATGTCGTTGCCACCACATCCGGTTGCATGGGCTTATGCAGCCGCGAACCCCTGGTGACCGTTGAAGCGTTGAATCAGGACCCCATCAAATATGAATATGTCAATCCCAACAAAATGCGACAGATTTTCAAAAAGCATGTTCTGGCGGGAGAGATACAGACACCCTTTGTCCTGGCAAAAGGCTCTGAAACCATTAAATAATGTGCTATCCGTCATGCAGACATCATTTTGATGCATGATTATTTCTTAAGGAGGATATTGGATAAATGAAAGTTTTTCGTTCACACTTATTAATTTGCGGAGGTACCGGGTGTCAGTCTTCCGGCAGTCTCGGCGTTAAAAATGCCATTCTGGAAGAAGTTGTCAAAAGGAAACTGGCTGAAGAAATAAAAGTCGTCGAAACAGGGTGTAACGGTTTTTGCGCTTTGGGTCCCATCATGGTCGTTTACCCGGAAGGCGTGATTTACGTTAACCTCAAACCAGCGGACATACCGGAATTGGTTGAGGAGCATCTGATCAAAGGACGAATTCTGGAAAGACTCTTGTACAGAGAACCGGGCACGGACAAAATCATTCCCACCATGCAGGATATTCCCTTCTTCGCCCTTCAGGAACTGAGGGTGTTAAAAAATCGCGGATTGATCGACCCCGAAAAAATTGAAGAATATATCGCCCGTGACGGCTATGCCGGCTTGGCCAAAGCTCTAACCGAAATGAAGCCGGAGCAGATTGTCCAGGAAATGCTGGATTCCGGCCTGCGCGGTCGCGGCGGTGCGGGGTTCCCCACCGGCTTGAAGTGGAAGTTTGCCGCGCAGTCCAAAGGGGATGTCAAATACGTGTTATGCAACGCCGATGAAGGCGATCCCGGCGCATTCATGGACCGCAGTGTTCTGGAGGCCGATCCTCATGCCGTTCTGGAAGGCATGGTCATCGCGGCCAAAGCCATCGGCTCTAGTTATGGCTACATTTACTGCCGTGCGGAGTATCCTCTGGCCATTCATCGCCTGAATATCGCCATTAGCCAGGCCAAAGAAGCCGGCCTTCTGGGTAATGACATTTTAGGCACGGGCTTTAATTTTGACTTGGAGATTTACCAGGGCGCGGGCGCGTTTGTCTGCGGTGAAGAAACGGCGCTCATGACC
>CAIVDK010000411.1 GCA_903904655.1 uncultured delta proteobacterium
AGTTGGTAGAGCGCGTGCATGGCTCCAATGGCGACTCGTTCTCCCATGACAAAGAGGGCGGTTACGTCAGGACGGGCACGCAAGAGCTCCAATGTCCCCCGATGTCCGAAGTCGAGTCCGTCCTGATCTTTTTCTGACTGTACAATTAGTGCCGGATCGACAGGCAGCCCGGCCTGTTCTAATGCTTTTTTATAACCGGCCAGCCGCTCTTTTCCGGTTACACCGTGCGCCGGTGTGACGATCGTGGCGATGTTGCGATGTCCAAGCTGGATTAAAAACTCGATCGCCCGGAAAGCGGCATCAGTATTATCAATAGTCAGCAGGGATTTTTGTGACTTTCCATGATTGGTGAGCAGGCTGCAGTAGGCAAAATTATTTTTGTCGAAATCATCATAAAAAGTGCTGTCTTCATCGGCATTAAGAATCACAGCTCCATTGATATTGCGTCGGCCAAGGCGGCGCAGGAGCAGTCCGTTGTTCAGTGCATCAAGCGGTTCACTGTAGAGGGAAAATTCCAGTTCTTGTGTCTGGAGGTAGTCCATCATACCCTGCATCACTTCAACGGTAAAAGGGGCAAAGCAATTGATGTCGGACGATGGGGTTTGAATCAAGGCGCAAACATTAATAGTGCGCGAGGCCATCGGGCGGGGTTTAAATCCTTTTTCTTTTGCCATTTGGCGAATTTTTCCGGCAGTTTCGGCGCTGATTTCGGGGGAGTTGTTCAGGGCTTTACTGATGGTTGCCGGGCTGACTCCCAGTTCTTTACTGAGGGTAAAAATCGTTGTTTTTTTCATATTTCGTAAAATATCGGCGAAAGGTTTCGAAAGTCAATTTTTTTGTTTTGGCTATGTCATCTGTCAAAAATATTATTTGACATTTCGTGAATTTTCGTAAATAGTACAAATAAGGTCGTTCGAAAATTGTTAAAGCAAGGATTTATGCATGAAACAGTTATCCATCCGTTCAATGGTTTCTTTGTGCGCTTTGCCGCTTTTATGCCCGGGCGCTGGAATGGATGTTTCAGCAAAGCGGCCCAATGTTCTATTCATTATTACGGATGATCAAGGTTTCAGCGATTTTGGCTTCACAGGCAATCCGTGGGTGAAGACGCCGGTCATGGATCGGTTGGCACGCGAATCGGCCCGCTTTGAAAATTTTGTGGTCGCGCCGGCCTGTTCGCCGTCCCGCGCCGCCTTTTTTACCGGACGGGATCATTTGCATACTGGCGTGTGGGGTGTGCCTCCGCGTGATAATCTGGGAACCGATGAAGCGTTGATGCCGGCTTATTTCAAAGCCGCCGGGTACAAGACCTTTTATGCCGGTAAACGCGACATGGGGTCTCCGCCCAATTCTTCACCGTGGGAGCGCGGCTGGGATAACGGGTATTTTGTCAGCAATTATCAGCATAAGGATCCAGTACTGCCGAATCGCGGGGCGACGATTAATCCCAAGGGTTGGACCTGCGATATCATGACAGATTTGATCCTGAATTTTTGGAAAGAAAATCCGGATAAACCCTGGCTGGCGACCGCAGCCTATATCATTCCGCACCTGCCGTTTGTGTGTGATGAAACCTATATGGTTCCGTTCCTTGAAAAAGGACTCTCTGCCGATTTGGCTCTTTGCTA
>CAIVDK010000412.1 GCA_903904655.1 uncultured delta proteobacterium
AAACCAGGGGGCATTGAGCACCGGGCCCCAGCCCGGATCCTTGACCGTTCCCTGGGTGCGGTCGGCCTGGTGGACAAAACAGGTCAAGGTCACTCGGTTGAGTCCTTCACAGAAGGCCAGGTATTGAGCTTGCAACATTTCCCGGGGTGAATTGAATTGGCCTCCTCCATGGATGTCTCCCAGGGGAGCTTTTCTGGTCGAGAAAAGAGAAAAATCTTCCGCCGTGACCACCGGTTTGCCATAGATGTGGGCGGCACTGGATGCCTCTTTGGTGTTATGGCTCGCCGACAATTGAGGAGGACTCAGGTACTCTCCCATGGGGATGTCGATGCGCCCCCAGCATTGCAACCAGTCAGCTATCGGTGTTATGGGAGATGGCCCGGGACCCTGCGAGGTCAGTCTTGCACCGATGGCATGGGATTTGTCCCGCATGACGCTGTAGAAGTTATCGGCTAAAAGATCAGCCAGCGTGCGACGGTAATCCCAGAGGAACCGTTCTGTCTGATCGACGCTCCCCACAACACGCCCGGTTAACGTCAACAGATAGGGCATCAGGTCATAGCCGCGATATTTCTGGAACAACTGAGGCATCTTGGCAGTCCAGTTCTGGCTACCTCCTTCCCAACTGTCCATGAAGATCTCATTGACCACCCCCGGAGAATCCTGGTTGAGTGTTTTGGCCAGTTTATCAACATAGGAATCGAAATGCAGACGTGTGGCATCGGGATCAAGCTTATCACTTTCCAGACCAGGAACCGCGGCATTCCGGGTGGGGCGGTTTGATGAGGTTTGGCCAAAACGCAAAACCATCCATGCGCCTTGCGGAGGAGTCCAGTTTAACTTCCCCTGAGCATCCATCTTGTCGGTCAGATTCACCACGCGCAAAGGATCAATCGCTGGAGATGAACGATCTATCCGGGGATGAGGTTTCCAGAAAACCCAGGAGAAATATCCCGCTTTTTTGGCCAGATCGACCAGTTTCGTTTCCGGCGATAGATCGATCTCCCGAATCTGCCGCCCCACAAAGGTAGAAGGAACGTGCATTCGAATACGAAAACGCTGTGCGCGGGTGGCCGGAAAAACGGTTACGTCCGACGCTATACCCGCGATGGTCACAAATTTGCCAGGCTCTGTCTCGGCCTGGATTTCAGCATTTTTCCCGCCATAATTGGCGAGTTCGCCAGCCGCATGTGAATCCTCAATAAAAGGATCAATCATCAAGCTCCGCATGGTTACCGGACGATCATAGGTAAACTCCAGTTGCAGAAATTCCGTGGGCGGGAAGGCATCGCTTGTAACGAACTTTACTGCTGTTTCTGGCTTACCATCGACCAAACAGGATAAATCCTGCCTGGGCTGCAATTTCCCCTCCAACAACCGCACGTTCGGTCTTTCCGCGGAGGAGGCCGCCACATCATCGGAAACTGGATAAGCCAGTACCGCCACATCGCGGTAGTAGTTCAACACCGTCTCCGGATGTGGCAGGCTGAAGACCCCTTTTCCTTCCACACGTGTGGTAGACCAAACAAGCTTTTGCATCGATTTTTCGGCCGGAATCCACGGTCCACCGGCCGATGCCCAGCCGGTCATGTGGGAGGGGGAGATATGGATTCCATGCTTTCCGGCCTCACGTCCACCAGCTCGCATCACCTCCCACCAAGGCTGAGACAAGAATACACCCGTTCCGCCTTTGGGCTTGCCAACCAGATGAACCATCTGGACTTGGTCAAAACCGGCCGCCGCCATTTCCCGTACATCCTCCTCGGCCCCCTGAGTTGTCATCACGTCACCAAAAAAACGCCACCAAGCACCCGGG
>CAIVDK010000413.1 GCA_903904655.1 uncultured delta proteobacterium
CGCAGACGCTCTGATTATCCAGGATGTGGGTTTGCTGGAGCTTCCTCTCCCCCCGATTCCTCTTATTGCCAGCACCCAAATGCACAACAACACTGCCGAGAAGGTCAAGTTCCTTGAAGCCGCGGGGTTTAAACGGGTGATCCTTGCCAGAGAGCTAACCCTTTCCGAGATTGCCGATATTCGCCGTCAAACAAGCAGTATAGAGCTGGAAGCCTTTGTGCACGGGGCATTGTGCGTTTCCTACAGCGGGCAATGTCACATGAGTCAGGCAGTGGCGGGCCGGAGCGGCAATCGCGGTGTCTGCGCCCAGCCCTGCAGGTCTCACTACACTTTGATTGATGGCGATGGCAACGTGATCCAAAAAAACAAATATCTGCTCTCCCTTAAAGACCTGAATCTGCTGAACAGAATACCGGAGCTGATTGCGGCCGGCGTCACTTCCTTTAAAATCGAAGGAAGATACAAGGGGATTGAGTATGTAAAGAATGTCACAGCCGCCTACCGGCAGGCCATAGACCGATTTATCAGCGGTAATGCCGATTACCGCAAGAGCAGTTCCGGTGCAAGCTCACTCACCTTTACGCCTGACCCGGAAAGGACTTTCAACCGCGGCTATACCCAATACTTTATTGCAGGCCGAGGCGAAAAGGTTGCCTCCATCGACACGCAAAAAGCTATCGGTCAGTACATCGGTGAAATAAGCGAAGTAGGTAAAGATTTTTTTCGCATAGCCCGTAATGATCTGCAAAACGGTGATGGCCTTTGCTTCTTCAGCAAGAAAAACGATCTGGCCGGATTTCGTGTGGACCGAGTGGATAAAGAAAAAATCTACCCTAATAATATTAAGGGACTGGAGGTAGGCACAAGCCTCTATCGCAACCATGACATGGTTTTTACGCGAATCCTGAAGAAAGCCTCAGGTGTTCGCCGCATTACCGTGGAAATGGATTTTGTGCAGGAGGATACATTAATCCGCCTGACGGCGCGAGACGAAGACGGCAACGAGGCCGCGACGGTAAAGGAAGTTTTATTTGAATTTCCCCGCGATCCGGCCAGAGCCAGGGAGCAGATTGAGAAACACCTGACTAGCACAGGCCTTACTCCCTACCAGGTGGCAAGTTTGACTATTAAACCCCAGCATCCGGGCTTTCTTCCCGCAAGCCTGCTAAACGGCATACGGCGGGATGTATTGGAGGCGCTCACTCAAATCAGGTTTGGAGCATACCCCTGCCAAAGCATAACGTTTACGTCCAACGACGCCCCGTACCCGGGAAAAAAGCTCGATTTCCACGCTAATGTTTTCAACGCCCATGCAAGGCTTTTCTATAAACGCCATGGTGCGGAAGTCACAGAGCCTGCCTTTGAAGCCCTTGCCGAAACAACGGAAAAACCACTCATGACCACCCGCTACTGCATCCGGCATCAATTGGATCTGTGCCCCAAGATGCAGCGCTCGGGTCAAAAAATTAAAGAGCCTCTCTGGCTTCGGGATGCTCATTATACATATCGTCTTGAATTTGACTGCGAGCAGTGCAGAATGTTTTTGATCATGGAGGGTAAGTAAAATTTCTTGACAATTGTCACGCAACTCGTTGCCGATGGCCAGAAATACAAGGAATCTGTCGCGACCTTTGTTATCAGGGACACAACACTTAATTATCTTGATTAAAATGTCGAATTAAGTAATATGTCCCCTGCATCCGGCAAAAAATTTCTTTGTATTACAATTTGCACAAATAATGTAGGCCGGGTCACCTGACCCGGCGATATTTGTTTCGCCGCGTGGGGTCACGCGGCCTACAATTTAAAAATAAAACAAAAGTGAGGTATGATGATGAGTAATACAGTTTTAAAAGAGTTGAATGATGGTATCCTGTTATTGACATTGAACCGCCCCGACAAGAAGAACTCGTTCAACGTCGAACAGTGGACGGCATTTGCCGCAGAGCTGGATGCAGCCCGGATAAACGATGACGTTAATGTGGTCGTGGTCACAGGTGCGGGC
>CAIVDK010000414.1 GCA_903904655.1 uncultured delta proteobacterium
CGTCCTCAATAGCCAGTATTGCTGCATACCCGTTGTGCCAGAAGGAGGAGTGATCGGACGCAGTTTCTCCGTCAGATGTGATGATGGGTGTAAGGCCGGGCGATAGGCCGTAGGCGGCGACCACATCCGAAAAAGTGACGGCGATGGCCATGTCCGCATGATAGCCGGGATTAGAGGGTGTGCGTGTGTGGAGTCGCAGCGTGGGACCGGCAATGGCATCCCAAGAAATCATATCCATGTTATACACGGCCACGATATTTTCGCCTGCCAGAGAAGCCGCATCAGAGTAGGCTCGGCTGCCATACAAACCCTGCTCTTCACCGGTAAAGAAGACAAACCGAATAGTCCGTTCGAAAGTCCCCGAGGCCATGATTTTCGCGGCCATAAGGAGCGCAGCGCTGCCTGAAGCATTATCGTCAGCTCCTGGGGCAGCACCCGATAGTGGCATGTCATCAAGATGGGCGGTGATGAGGACGATTTCCGATGGTTTGGTTTTCCCTGTTTTAGTGCCAACAATGTTCCGGTTGGTGTAGGGAGAGATCGACCAGTCATGGAAAGAGACGGTGAGACCCATGGCCGCAATGCGCTCGTAAACATATTGGGTGGCGTTTTGTATCGGGGCGCCGGAGGTCGTATGCCGTGTGATCATAATATAAGGATTTCCTGAAATGGTGACAGCGTTTTCTCCTGACAGATTGCCAATCTCATCGTAAAGAGCAGTCTGCTGCACCAGATCGACCATTGCCGCAACGCGGGGATCACGGGTGACGGCGAATGCCGACGTGATCGACGGCTGTGGGGTGCGGGAAATAGTTTTTTGCGAGGGGATCTGATTGATATCGAATGGCGTGCGAAGAATCATTGGCTTTATGGGGATCGCATTGATATCGAAGCCCAATTCGGACAATTTATCGGCGACCTCAGGGTTGCCTTTCACAAGAATACGCCGTCCGTCATCGTGGAGTATGGTGAAAAGTTCAGCGGCTGCCTGGCGTGCGCCTTTCCGTCGTTCGCGGGCGAAATAATATGTGCCGGGGCAAGCCGGGTCATCGAGGACCTGATAGGGAAGGCCGGTACCGGCAATTTGATTGATGGGGGCTATAACCAGAGCGTAGTCATTACCGGCCCCATCGAGAAGGTGGGCATAGATGGGCAACCCAATGGTTTGAATCGGGCCTTTCAATTCGACGCGAACAAGTGTTTCTGTGTCTAGCTTAGCCTGACCTTGCCCGTGTGCCGAAAGTTGTGGCATCCCCACAGCAAGTGCTGCCAAGATGACAAACAGCGCCATCCGTAATTTTGTCCGAAACATCTTCATTGTGTCTTTCCCCTCTTCCCGTGTGTGGAATTCCGGCGGAAATTCGCGAAATTCTGGGACATAATACCGATTAAAGGCATCGAACTGCCGGTAATCTGCATTACGTCCGCCGATTACGAGTCAAAACCGGGGCCAAAAGAGAGAGATGCCTGTAATTGGCGATGAGACTGGTTTCTCCCGATAAAACCAACAATCTTGTCATTTCCGCGAATAACCTGACGGTCACTAGCGCGGGAATGACGATTAGAGAGGTTTTGCAAAGGTCTCCAAGCATATATCCATTGGCCGCAGCCCCCTCAACAAACCTTGTTCTCCATATCATACTTACCGAGGGAATAACATCATTGATAACTGATTGAACTCAAACGCTTTTGCCGAGTTTGCTTGGTTGTGTAGTAAAGTAAGCAGTGCTTGCCGCATTCTACCTATCCATAACTTTGGTCTCTGGGTTGAGGGGAGGATTGCCGCTTACAATCAAGCCCCTTCAAGTTGAAACCATTTTTATATATTACAATTGCAGTGCTTTCTCAAAACGCGGGGTGCAAAGTATAGAGACAGACAATGCCCTCCTGCTGATTAATTTCCGCTTTTGTCAATTCGCCATCTAAAACCTGCTTGACCATGTCAGTTATCCGTTGCCCCACCTCCTGCATCGGTGTCCCGTCAAGGATCACACCCGCGTTGATGTCCATGTCATCGCCCATCTGTTCATACATCCTGCTGGTGCTGGCCACTTTGAGGACAGGCACGATGGGATAGCCAATGGGGTTCCCCCGCCCTGTTGTAAAGATCATGAGCTGGCTTCCGGCAGCGGCGACACCCGTCATGGATTCCATATCATACCCAGGCCCATCCAGAAGGACGACCCCCTTCCGGGTTGGTACCTCCCCATAACTGATCACCTCATTGATGGGACGACTTCCCGCTTTGACGATACAACCAAGGGATTTTTCCCGGATCGAGGTCATCCCTCCATCCATATTTCCGGGTGATATGACAAAGGGGGCCAGAGGACCCATGAGGTCATGGGTCAGTTGTTCCGCGTCAGCAATCATTTTAGCTATCTTTCCCGCAATCTCCGGGTTACATGCCCGACGCTCCAGAATGTGGCTTGTGCCGATCATTTCTGTATTCTCTGTCAAGATGACCGTACCGCCCTGATCTACCAGCCAGTCCGATACCAAACCGACGCTAGGATTGGCTGTAACTCCCGAAAAGGCGTCAGAGCCGCCGCATTGCAGTCCCATTATGATCCTGTCCATGGGAAAGCGTCGGCGTTTTAATTGGGTAGCATCCGCCAGCATCCGACGGATAATCCCAATACCGTACGCCGTTGATCTTTTCGTTCCGCCGGTGTCCTGAATATTAAAATACTCGACGGGCTTGTTGGAAGTACCGATGGCTACTGCTAGATTCTCGGCCTTAATAAGCTCGCAACCCAATCCGACAACGAGTACGGCCGCCACATTAGGATGTTTTCCAAGATTCGCCAAAACATTCGCGTGCATCGTTGCTTCAACACCCCGGCCACAACCATGCGTATGATAGAGTGGGACCGCATCCGGAACCGCACGAGCAATGGCAGCCACCACACCGTTGGCGCAGGCCACAGAAGGCATGACGGCTACATAGTTGCGAATTCCTACCGAACCGTCCAGTCTTTCATAACCAAAAAAAGTTTCCATCTTGATTACCTCTTTTTGTCTTCAATATCTAAATTATGCGTATGGACCCATTCGCCCTTCCGGATTGGTCCTTTGGCCTCACCGATGATTTCTCCATATTTGATGATTGCCCCTCCTGCCGGAATGTCCTCCAAACTCACTTTGTGACTATAGGTAATATCGGTTGAAATGTATAATGGTCTGCCGTCTGGCAAGACCAGCTCCTCTCCCTTTTTGAGATCTCTCAGGGCAATGGCTACATTGTCCCGGGAATGAATAATGATAACCTGAGCTGCCATATTATTACCTCTCGATTAATTTTGAGATTACATAAATTAGCCTACAGCCCATGCTGTAGCGAAAGAAATAGATGAAATGCTATTTTTTCCGTATCTCCTTGGATCAGGCTAGCAAGCATTGAGATGCTGTTCATGTAAATCATAAAAGGACTTCAGCATGTCCGGAATAGGCAAATCATAAGGGCATTTCTCAACACATGCGCCGCAAGCGTCACATTTCAAAACACTTTCCATGGGCAAACGAGAAAATTTGACAGCAACGGCAGGCGACATCCGGTTGGCGATGACTCGGTATCCCATAGCCTGAGTGATCATCACTCCGTTCGGACACGGCTGACAGTATTCGCATCGACGGCAAAACTGCTTTCCCAACTCGATCCTATAGCGCTCGATAAGATGGACGTCGCTTTGTGTCATCTTGTTCTCACGTTTATAAAAAGAGATAACCTGATCCACGGCTTCGACAGAGTCAAAACCCGGAATCGGTATGACATCAGCGTGCTGCCGCAAAAATTTGAAAGCGAGGTCGGCATTGTCGATCATCCCACCCGCAAAGGGTTTCATCACCAGGATACCAAGCCCTCTTTCC
>CAIVDK010000415.1 GCA_903904655.1 uncultured delta proteobacterium
GCCCGGAACATCCTGGACATCGCCGTAGCGGCAGCGCAGAGAGAGGGGACCGGCAAGATCAGCAAAATAAGCCTGATCGCCGGTGAACTGCGCGGCATCGAGCCCGCGCAACTGACGTTCTGCTTTGGCTTTACGGCCAGGAACACCATCGCTGAGGGCGCCTGCCTGGATATAGAAATCGTACCGGTCAGAGGCTTTTGTGACGAGTGTCAAGTGGGTTTTACGGTGAAACTGCGCCACTACGCCTGTCCCGCTTGCGGAAGCGCCAAAATTCATCTCAAAGGCGGGGATGAGTTGTTGGTGAAGGATATCGAAATCGAATAATACCAAGTCGCTATCAAACGAAGCGCTACAAAGACCTCATATGTCATCAAAATTTTCGGACAATATGCAGTGTTTAGGTCACGAGAAAAGATACATATCACCATTGTTGGGTGGTATGAATTTGTCACTCAACAGAAGTCTATGCTTAGAGGTAGCATAACATGTTTCAATTATACCGCCTGTCTTGTGCCATCGTTTTTGTATTGGCCTTTGCAGGGTTCGCATTTGGACAAGAGTTAGTTACAGTGACAAGACAAGATCAGCAGACAGTCTCGCTTAGTGTTTACGAGACTGGCAAGGTCAGTTGCCGAGGTGTAGCCATTATATCTCCGGGAGCCGGAGGATCTGAAAAGGGCTATTCCTACCTTGCAGAGGGCATGTCAGCGCAAGGCTATCTGGCGATCGTTGTTGGCCACAAGGAAAGTGGACGGGAGGCTGTCAGGCAACAGTTGCGAGGGAACGGGCTACGGGAAGGGCTGTCCCAACTCATCACTGATCCTGCTGCCTATGAAGGCAGATTCATGGATATTGCCGCAGCAAAGAAATGGTCACGTGAACGTTGCAATTCGCCGGCATCAATCCTCTTAGGGCATTCAATGGGTGCGGCAACTGCCATGATCGAGGCTGGCGCTAAGAACAATCTCGGCCTTACGGGCTTAAATACATTCGATCTATACGTAACTCTTTCACCGCAAGGGGTAGGCCCCATATTTTCCGTTAATGCATGGCAAGCAATCTCGAAGCCTGTTCTCATCATCACTGGCACACGGGATAACGAACTGGGTGGTGGCTCATGGAAAACACGACTTGATCCTTTTAATAATATGCCGCCAGGTTGCAAGTGGCTTGGCGTAATTGATAGCGCCACGCACATGAATTTTGCGGGGCATGGTATATCGCGGCGAACAGAGTTGCTCACGGTTCAAACAATCCAAGCTTTCCTTCTAAGCCAACAACAAACTGGTTGCAGGCCACCGATGCGAGAGCGCGGCATTGAGATTCAAACGAAGTAAAAGGCTTACTGCCAAAATTCTTTGTTCCACCGGTCAGAGATACCTGGTGTAGTGCGTCAGAAACACCTTTCTGTCATAACCTTTCAGGTCACGCGTTCCGGGTTTGACCCGGAATCCAGGAACCCCAGCCGGCACTGGATTCCCTCCTTCACTGGAATGACAAAATTCCGGTCTTATATAGTTGTGCGCAGGTTTCTTTATGTAAAGAAGCGTTGGACGCACTACACCAGGTAGGTTGAAATGGCCGGATCCGTAACATTTGGCGCGATCAGTCTCGTTACTGACAGAGGTTTGGTAACCGTAGTTGTACCGGAATTCCTGCCGCCACATGCCGCAATGATCATGAAGGATATTAGGAAAAAGTAGCAACTCAAATACCTCTTATTGGTGAATAACACAAAGTCGGCAAGGTCATCTGTTTTTCAGTCGGCATGACCAATGTACATTTATGCATGGTTTCTCCTTTGCATTTTTTAATAGAATATATAATGTCAGGAATATTGTTTGCCGCTAATCTATACCGGTCCGCGCATTCCCGCAGCGCTTTTTCCACCTGCTTGCGGTCGGTGATGTCGCGAACAATGGCCCACATGCATACAGGGGAGCCTTTATTATCCCGTCATAGTGTCGATCCACTACGTTTATTATACAACCGGGTTTTCCTGTCCATCCAGTGTCTCCCGAATAACCCGGGCAAGTTCCGTTTTTGTAAGCGGTTTCGAATAGTAGGCTTTGATTCCCAGAGACCTGGCCTGCTCTTCCGTGTCAGGTTCGCGGATTCCTGAACACACGATAGTGGTATCCTCCTGCTGTTTATGGTGTTGCCACTATAAATGCATCAAAGTCTCACAGGCGGGCTCCCGGCACAGATCAGCACGGCAAATCCATCCGCTGCCTCGACGGAATGGCAAAAAGCGGCCTGCGCATGGAGGCGTCGGCGCGTCGATAGTCTGCATTACTCCTCATTTATTCCATGAAAAAATCACAACCGAGGCCCGGGGCGGACTGCATCAGGAGCTTGCCGACATCCGTCCATTGGGTCCCGGCGAGCCGTCAAGCGCGACCGAGGAGAGACAGCGCCAGGAACAACGCGACGACCGGGAGCAAGACCGCGCTGGCATAGTGCTCTGGCGGATGGTGGCTCTTCCCGGGCGGCTTCAGAAGCCACCAGCGCGTGACGAGAAGGCTGCGCTCCACCAAGATGAGGAGGAGGAACAGCGGCGTCAGCATTGGATAGCGAAATGCGACGGCCAGCATGGCAAGCCCCCAGACGATCTGGGTCGCACCCGCCCACCTAAAAGTGCCGATGACCACGTCCCGCTGCTTGCCGAGCTTCAGACGGGCAATCGACTCGGCCCCGCCATCCGGCAAGAAGCTGTGGATCAGTCCCGGCACGATTGTGAGAATGCCCGCAAGCCCCAGGAAAACAACCGATGCCCAGTAGCCGGTATAGGCCGACAATGACAAAGCTGGCAGAAGACTGTTCATGATATTGCCTCCGTAAAGATTGATAATAAGTATAGTGTCCCCGTAATCCCTTAATCAGGAAAGGGCTGCCGTCACTTTTGCCTGTGCCTGTTTTGTTTCCGCGACAATCCGCTCGAACAGCTCCGCCACCGTCGGGACATCGTGGATCAATCCCTGGGCCTGACCAACGGGGATGACGCCCTTTTTGGTGTCGCCTGTTTCCGTCGCTCTCAGCCTGGGGAAGGCGTTGGCCATATAGGCCATCTGTTTGGCGTTAGCCCAGCCCGAGAGCAGGACGCCGATGAACATCTTCATGTAGGGCGCATTCACCATCTTGGCAATTTCTTTGGAGTTAGAAAATGCCGCCGGCCAGTTTAAGCCCCTCTTTACGATTTTTTCAGACACCTCCGTCTTCTGGATTCGACAAAGAATCCCGTCAAAACGCTCCGTAAAAATGGTGTCATAGACTTCTTTTTCCAGGGTCAGGTTTTTGAAGTTCGTATGCAGGGGGCTCTCTTTGGTAACCATCAGACGCGTTCCCATGGCAACGCCCTCGGCTCCCAGGGCCAGGGCGGCGGCCACGCCGCGCCCGTCGGCAAAGCCGCCGGCAGCAATAACCGGCACCTTCAGATTCTCGGCAAGATGGGGCACCAGGACAAGGGAAGTCACGTGTTCGCCATGGGCCGCCGCTTCATGACCTGTGGCGATGACGGCGTCGCTGCCGTAATCCTGGGCCCGTTGGGCATGGCGGAGGTTGACGACCGTCGCAATGACTTTCCCGCCATATTTGTGGGCTTCCTTGACAATCCAGTCGCCTTTGCCCAGAGCAAAATTGATGACGGGTACCTTCTCCTCAAGAAGGACCTTCGCGTTTTCCGCCGCTCCCGGAAAGATGAGAGAGGCATTGGCGCCAAAGGGCTTGTCCGTTAATTTCCTGATCTCCCGGATCGCATCTCTGGTCTGGGCGCTGCTGAGCGGCCCCGTGGCCAAAATTCCCAGGCCGCCGGCGTTGGAAACGGCGGCAACCATCTGGGGAACGCTGATCCAGCTCATGCCGGATAGAAAAAAAGGATACTTGATTCCTAACAACTCTGTGATTCGTGTTTTCATATATACTCCTTTAATATTATATTTGAACTCTCATATCTCTATATTTAATTATTCATATTAAAACGCAATATCTGTTTCTTCTGCTTTGATCAGGTACAGACGAGAGTCGACCACAGCCTCCTGACGGTAGTGTAGGTTTGCCTGGTACTCCTTGTCCCGGTTCATATCGATAAAAGCAGTCACGTTGGGATACCATACGATGAGCACTTCATCCCACATTTCACCCCCGATGACGGTCAGGGGGACGCTCTTCGTGTGGAGGACCACCTTGACTTTATGGCCGGTTCTCTCCCATGCAGCCTCGCAGGCGGGGCCGTACTTTTCTTTATACATCTCCTCCCCTCCGTCTGGTTTGTATTTCAGCATGTTGATCATGTAAATGGGTCCCTGATAATCCATGGCCATAAGCTGTGAGAACTGTTCCTTTGTCGGCAGCATGAAGATCTCCATATTATTTCCCCCTCTTGTTCTTGTATTCCTGAATCTTGTCATACATAAAAGAATAGCCGGGCGTCATGCGCTCTGTAATGTTGTTGGGAAGCACGGTTCTCACCGGCTGCCCGATATTGAGGCGCCCGCCGGACTTGAAGAGATTATCGAGAACATAGAAAACAAGATGGCCCGGAATCCCGATGGCGATTTCATTTTCGGTTGTGCCGGAGAATGCACGATCGCCCATCCCCGGAATGACCACCTGCGGCTTCCCCGTTAAAAAAGGCATCAGAGACCCTTTATGGCATGATTCGCCGAACCCTTCAAAGGAAGACGTAACAGGGTACTTATACTCGTAGGTCAGCGCCTGGATGATGTGAGTGATCTGGACGCCATCACCATAGATCAGTATCGAGTCGGGAATAACAAGGGCATCGGCCAGAGGCGAACAGACAAATCCTTTGAATTCGGCCATTCGCTCGTAATTCGCTTCACCGATCAGGTTCATGGCGAACGCAAACCTCTTCTCTTCGGCTTCCCGGTCTTTATGCCAGCCCTGTCGCACCTGGCTTTCAATCAGATCTTCATTAGGCACGTCTTCCCAGCGATGCCCCACTGTTGACGGGATGCAAAAGTTGTCGTCGGATGTCATCCCCACATGCATCCGATGGCGGCGGGCATAGGTGAAAGCCTGGCAGAGGGCCCACTTCTGACCTTTTGCCGACGGCCTTCGGGCCTGCAGGGGTATTTCGGAAATGTCTCTGATGTATTTGATGGCCACGGGGTCGGTATACAACCTCAGTTTTTCAATGAGCCGGCGCCCGGCCTCCTGGTATTCGATTAACCCTCCCATGATATTCCTCCTGATCGTTTATTCAGATAATATTCATATCGGCTTGCTAGTCCTGCTGGGCTTTCAGGGGTCGTTGCATCGTGACGGCGTCCACCGGGCATTCACGACGACAGAATTCGCAGGCGATGCAGGCCTTTTCGTCTTTGAGGTACGGGTAGGCGTCGATGCCCCCCTTCCTGGGGACGTCCGACATGGCCAGACACCCGACAGGGCAGGCTTCTATGCAGACGTGGCAGCCCATGCACGTTTTTAAAGAGACCGAGGGTTTGGGCCATTCCGAGCGCTTGACGGGCATACAGGCGACGCCGTCAACGCCCAGGACGGCCTTCTGCGGGCAAATCCGGCCGCAGGTCCCGCAATCGATGCAGATCATTTCAGCGATGGTATGGAGGCTCTTCTTTTCCCCCGTGATGGCTTTGACCGGGCAAAGCCGTGCACAGGAACCGCAACCGTTGCATATTTCCGTAATTTTGTATGGCATGGATTTTCTCCTGTATATTAAATTGATTAGAGGCCGGCCTTTTTCATGCTGGCTTCCGTCGGTTTACCCGTCTTGGGGTCCCATCCGAATTGTGTCCAATAATCCCGGACGAGATTCTCGATATCCACGCTACGCCCCTTGTTGGCACCATGGGTCATGGGCGGCGCCCCGAGGGCGCGGGAGGAAATGCGCATACTCGCCGGCTCTATCCCCTGTTTGACATTGAAGGCCTGCTTCACGGTCTGGATATGATCCCCGATGTCCATGTACTCGTTGGGCGATTTATTCCAGCCCGTCGCGGCATTCAGCCATTCGAACGTAAAAATTCTCTTGGTGCCCAGGAGAGTGCCGAACATGCACATGCCGACGCCATTGACCACATTCATGAAACGGCTGTTGGCGGCCCCGATCCGGGCCTTTTCGTCGTCGGCCTTGTATTTTGAACTTTTGAGATAAACACGAGGCGCCCGGGGAACGTCCTTGACCGTTTCCCATAGTTGCCACAATTCATAATACAGCCAGGAGCCCAGGGTATGGCGTCC
>CAIVDK010000416.1 GCA_903904655.1 uncultured delta proteobacterium
AACAACCTTCTGTCTCCTCGCTTCATCCGCTATCAGGTTCAAAACAGAGCAGCCCTGATCCACCGCCATTTTTTCGACGAGGGCATAGCTTTCCGGATGAACGGCACCGGCATCCAGGGGATTTACACTGTCGCGAATACGAAGAAAACCGGCGGCCTGTTCAAAGGCCTTTGCTCCCAGACGTTTCACTTTTTTGAGCGCGTCGCGTGTCAAAAAGGGACCATTTTCGTCACGATGTTTGACGATATTTTCCGCAAGCGCTGCGCCCAGACCGGAGACATATGACAGAAGCTGGACGCTAGCCGTATTCACCTCAACGCCTATGGCATTGACGCAGCTGACCACAACATCATCCAGACACTGCTGCAATAACCCCTGATCCACATCATGCTGATACTGGCCAACGCCAATGGCTTTCGGCTCGATTTTAACCAGTTCCGCCAGCGGATCCATCAGACGCCGGCCAATGGAAACAGCCCCGCGAACGGTGATATCCTGGTCGGGAAATTCTGCCCGCGCCACGGAAGACGCTGAATAAACCGACGCCCCGCTTTCATTGACCATGACCACCATAATGTCTTTGGGCAGATTCAGACCCCGAAGAAAACTTTCTGTTTCGCGCCCTGCCGTGCCATTACCAACGGCAATGGCTTCTACCTGGAACTTCTCGCACAAGGTTCCGATCGTCCGGCCGGCCTCTTCACGCGATTTTTCCGACATGAGCGGGAAAATGGTTTCATGATGGAGAAGCTTTCCCTGCCGATCCAGACAAACCGTCTTGCAGCCGGTGCGGAAACCGGGATCAATGGCCAGCACGGCTTTTTGCCCCATGGGCGGGGCAAGCAACAACTGACGCAAGTTGTCGGCAAAAACACGGATGGCGGTTTCATCGGCCCGTTTCTTGGTTTCCATCCGCGTTTCCGTTTCCATGGAAAGTGAAAGCAGGCGCTTATAACTGTCTTGCACCACAAGCTTTACCTGATTGGCCGCTTCGTTTATCCCGTGAACAAACAGTTCTTCCAATATTCGCAGGGCCTCTTCATCCGGCGGCGTCATGCGTAGCGTCAGAAACTCTTCGCGCTCGCCACGGCGCATCGCCAATACCCGATGGGATGGTGCGGTCGCGACCGGCTCTTCCCAATCATAATAGTCTTTATATTTGATGCCTGACGCAAGCTTATCCGGCAAGACCTTTGATCGGATAACACCTTTGTGCCAGAACAGATCACGCACTTTCGACCGAGCTCCCGCATCTTCGTTCACCCATTCGGCAATAATATCCCGCGCACCAGCCAGAGCATCATCCACCGTCGCCACGCCCTTTTCTTCGCTGATAAACAGGGCGGCTTCAATGGCACAATCAAGATATTCCTGAGTAAATATTTTAGTCGCCAGATCTTCCAGCCCCTTCTCCCGGGCAATGGTTGCACGCGTTCGCCGCTTGGGGCGAAACGGCAAATAAATGTCTTCCAGAACGGACAACGTTTCAGCGGCGGCAACTTTGGTTTCCAATTCCGGAGTCAGCAAATTGCGTTGGGTCAAGGATTTCACAATGGCGTCGCGCCGATTCTCCAGTTCCTCCAATTCACGCAACCGGTCGCGAATGGCCGTGATGACAACTTCATCCAGCGTTCCGGTAACTTCCTTGCGATAGCGGGCAATGAAGGGCACCGTCGCCCCTTCGGTAATCATCGCGGCGGTATCAGCTACTTGTTTAGCCGTAATATTGAGTTCCCGGGCAATCTTTTCATGTCGGAGTGAGTTCATGTCTATTCCTTTGCAGATTTAAATGGAGCGGGAGGCTTACCACAGTC
>CAIVDK010000417.1 GCA_903904655.1 uncultured delta proteobacterium
AGTTTTCCTTTGTGAATCCTGATGATCTCTGGCTTGCATATCCCTGGATACGGAATCCAGCCCCCCCGATCCGTTCTTTTGAATGAGCTCTGTGCGCCGTCTTCGAATTCGTTCCTCAATATGCGCATCAAGAAAAAACTTGAACTGTGCGTCGGGGAAAACAACCGTCCCCATATCTCTTCCTTCCGCCACAATTCCACCGCCGACTGCGCCTGCTTCTCTTTGCAAAGAAAGCAATTTCTCGCGGACAACGGGATAAGCGGATATGGTGGAAGCGGCCAATCCAACCTCTTCCGTACGGATTTTGTCGCCAACATCATGGCCATCGACATAAACGGTAATTTTACCATCAATATTTTCCAAGGTAACATCCGTTGTAGAGCATAATTCGGCCAGTTCAGCGGAGCTGTTCACGTTAACATTATGTTTCAGCGCTTTATAAGCTAATGCACGATAAAGCGCTCCCGTATCCAGATAAACATATTGGAGTCTGGCGGCGACAGCCTTACTTACCGTGCTTTTCCCAGCGCCTGCCGGTCCGTCAATCGTGATCACTTTCTCCATAATATTGTTATCTCACCTTTCGTGTCGTTCCTGATCTTCCGGTTAAGGAAAACTTGCCTAATCATTGCAAAGCAGGTATATGAATCATCACAATAAATGGGTTGTTTTATCAATTATGTGCAAAACTTTTCAAAAGCAATATTTTTCTTTTGTCCTGATTTTGTTCCTGCTGCTTTCGGGAACGCAAAATTCCTGGGCCGATTTTACAATTGACGATGAAAAAAAACTGGGCAAAGAAATTTATGATAAACTCGAAAAGAATAATTTCCTGGTCCAGGATAAAAGGCTCAACGCCTATGTTACGGAAATCGGCAATCGGCTTCTGGCTCAAAGCAATAAAGCGTCTTTTGATTTCACTTTCTCTATTTTCAACAGTTCGGGCATTAACGCATTTGCCACGCCTGGTGGCTACATTTACGTTAATAAAGGGTTAATCACCGCCGTGGAAAACGAGGCACAACTATCCGGCGTCATCGCGCACGAAATCGCTCATGCCAACTCCCGACATGTCGCCAGCATTATGGAAAAGTCACAGAAGCTGAATATCGCCATGTTAGCTGCCATTATCGCAGGCGCATTCCTCGGAGGCGGCGGAGAGGCCACAGCGGCTATTGCCGCTTTTTCCATGGCAGGCGCCACCTCAATCACCCTCAAATATCAACGTGAACACGAGGAAGAAGCGGACCGTCTGGGAATTGGTTATCTGGTGGATGCCGGTTACTATCCTGCGGCAATCGTTGAATTTCTCAAGCTGATTAAACAGTATGAGTTTTTATCCAAAACCATACCCTCCTATTTGCGAACGCATCCGGGCACAGACGACCGCATTTTTTACCTGGACGGCCTGCTTCAAACGCAATATCGCCGTGTTGGCGGTGCCGGAAATATCATTGGAAATTTTGTACGAATGCAGACTTTGATTGTTCAGGATCTGAACGATCTTAATAAACACCGTAAGCACCTTATAGAATCTCTGCAAAAAGATCCTCGAAATGTTGATCTGCTTTATGCCCTGGCTCTGACGGAAGATCAACTCGGCCACGCAAGCGCCGCGCTGAAAAACATGAACGAAGCCCTGACGATCGCACCTCAGGATGAAGATTTTCAAAAAAGTATCGGTTTGATTTATTTAAAAACGGGCAATGCCGGGCAAGCCCGTTTTCATCTGCTGCAGGCGGCCAGGATCAATCCCGCAAGCGAGCAGATTACGCTTGCTCTGGGCAAAGCGCATTTTGCCGCGGGTGATTTTCAAAGCGCACTGAATTGCTTTCTAAAGCTGCGGGATAAGAAATTTGATGATATCGACATTAACTACCAAATTGCCATGTCCTACGGCAAACTGAACCAACAAGGTGAATCGCATTATTACTTTGGTTTATATTTTAAAAAAGAGAAAAAGAAAGAAAGCGCCCTCTTTCATTTTCGCCGCGCGCTTGATTATTATTCCGAAGGAACACCAAGGGCCGTTGCCATTCATGATGCCCTCAATGAATTGAACGTCTATAAACCAAAAAAGTCGGACAAAAAATCAGACCCTTAACAAAAAGCATCTGAATTGAATCTTTTTAAATCCGAATTTTTAATCGGGAACTATCGGTCAATCTTTATCATTGCGAAAAAAGAGACAATACATTATAAGGCACGTACTTTAATATTTTCCATGAAAGGAGTCTGAAAAGTGAACATTTTAATATTCGGCCCCAACGGCAGCGGTAAAGGCACGCAAGGCGCAATTGTACAGAAGAAATATGGAGTTCCCCACATTGAAACCGGTGTTATTTTCCGTCAAAATATTTCGAAAAAAACCCCGCTGGGTGAAAAAGCAAAAACATTTATAGACCGCGGCGAACTCGTCCCGGACGATATTACCATTCCCATGATTCTAAACCGCCTCAAAGAAGATGATTGCAAAAAAGGCTGGCTCTTGGACGGCTTCCCCCGCAACCTGGCACAGGCTGAAGCTCTCTGGGCCGCTTTGCAGAAAGAAAACATTAAACTTGATTTCGTGATTGAAATCGACCTGGATCGTGAAACGGCCAAAAAGCGCATCATGGGACGAAGATTGTGTAAAATGGACAACAACCATCCCAATAATATCTTCATCGACGCCATCAAACCTCATGAGCATGACGGTAATATTATTTGCAGCGTTTGCGGTTGCGAGGATTTATCGGCCCGTGACGACGATCAGGATGCCTCGGCCATCGATAAACGCCATGGCATTTACTATGACACGAAAACCGGCACACTGGCCGGTGTAAACTATTTCAAGGAAAGAACCAAAGTAATTATCGTTGACGGAAGCACCGGTGTCAAAGAAGTTGCTGAAGAGCTCATGAAGAAACTGATTTAATTGAACAGGAAAGATTGAAAGATAAAAGCCCGCCGAATCCTTGGAGGGCTTTTTTTAACCCCTTATGAAAAATATTAGAAACTTCAGTATCATCGCCCATATCGATCACGGCAAGTCTACGCTGGCCGACCGGCTGATTCAATTCACCGGCGTCTGCAATGAAAGAAATTTCCAGGATCAGATGCTGGACAATATGGATATCGAGCGGGAACGCGGCATCACCATCAAAAGCAATGCAATATCATTGCCTTATCGCGCCAAGGACGGGAAAGAGTATATTCTGAATCTGATCGACACACCGGGGCATGTGGACTTTTCCTATGAAGTCTCGCGATCGCTTGCTTCCTGCGAAGGCGTATTGCTGCTGATTGACGCGGCGCAGGGTGTTCAGGCGCAAACCCTGGCCAATCTGTATCTGGCGATGGAACACAACCTGGAGATCATTCCAATCATCAATAAAATTGATCTGCCCTCCGCCGATATCGACCGGGTGCTTGAGGAAATCGATTCCGAACTTGGGCTTGATCCTGATACCCATATCAAGTGCTCAGCCAAAGAAGGCACCGGCATAGAAGACATTCTGGAAGCCATCGTTTTGCGCATCCCGCCACCCAACGGTGATGCCGAAAATCCACTGGCGGCCTTGATTTTTGACGCCCATTACGATTCTTTTCGCGGCACCATCATTCACTGTCGCGTATTCGAAGGAACGGTTAAAAGCGGTGACATCATCAAATTCATGTACAATGGGACGACTTACAAAGTGGAAGAAGTCGGCCATTTTCTGCTGACGCGAACCAAGCGTGAGCGGTTATCCGCCGGCGATGTCGGCTATATTATCGCCGGCGTGAAAACCGTCGCCGATGTCCGCACGGGCGATACCCTCACACTACAGGAAAGGCCATGCTCTCAGCCCCTGCCCGGCTTTAAAGAAGTTAAGCCTGTGGTCTTTGCCTCTATTTATCCCATCGCTTCTGACGATTATCAGGACCTGGCCGATTCGCTGGATAAATTCAAACTCAACGACGCGTCTTTTATTTACGAAAAAGATTCATCCGCCGCGCTGGGACAGGGTTTCCGCTGCGGTTTTTTAGGACTGCTGCATCTGGATATCGTTCAAGAGAGATTGGAGAGGGAATATGATCTTTCCATTATTTTGTCCGTCCCCAGCGTGCGTTATCGCTTCACACTCAAAGACGGCAAGGTCATTTACGTGGATAATCCCACGCACTATCCTGATCCTGCTGAAATTGCCATGGGTGAAGAACCCTACATCCGCGCTGCCATGATGCTTCCAGAACGTTACCTGGGCACAGTCATGAAGCTGTGCATGGAAAAACGCGGCGTCAATTCCAACATGAATTACACCGGCCCCGGGCGAGTGGAGCTATCCTATGAAATGCCGCTCGCGGAAGTCATCTTTGATTTTTACGACCGTTTTAAATCCGTGACTCAGGGCTATGGTTCTTTTGATTACAATATTATCGACTACCGGGAAAGCAATCTGGTTTTGATGGATATTCTGGTCAACGGTGAAAAAGTGGATGCCCTGTCACAAATTGTACACCGAGATCGGGCGCGCGCCCGAGGCTTGAACGCCTGTGACCGGCTCAAAGAAGAAATCCCCCGCCAGATGTTTAAGATCGCCATTCAAGGGGCCATCGGCGGAGAAATCATTGCCCGCAGCACCATCAGCGCCTTCCGCAAAGACGTTACAGCCAAGTGCTACGGCGGCGATATCAGCCGCAAAAGAAAGCTCCTGGAAAAGCAAAAAGCCGGAAAGAAGCGCATGAAAATGATCGGCTCAGTCAGCATTCCGCAAAGCGCATTCCTGGCGGTACTGAAATCAGATAATGACTAAAAGGCAAGTCATGCACATCTCGGGCCATCTTCAGGTGGTTAGGTGCGCTTTGGCGGGTCTGAAGACCCGCACTACGTCTTTTATCCTCATAACTTTATATGGCATATTCCAGTGAATACTGATCGCCCCGGCCTTTACATTCATGTTCCGTTTTGTTTGAGCAAGTGCGGATATTGCAGCTTTTACTCCGTTTCGTCGACACATCTTATTCCTGAATTTGTCCAAGCTGTCGTCAATGAAATGGTTTTTTATAAAGAAACCTTTCCATCTTTTGATACAATCTATCTCGGCGGCGGGACACCTTCCCTGCTTTCGGTTTCGCAAATTGATGATATTCTGAAAGCAGTCCATAACAATTTTAATATTGATCAGCATTCCGAAATCACCATGGAAGTCAATCCCGGCGATGTGTCGCTTGAATATTATCAGCAGTTGCGTAAACTGGGTATTAATCGTCTCAACATCGGCATCCAATCCTTCGACGATGCTATTTTAAAATTTCTCGGACGCAGACATACAGCCCGGGAAGCGACTGCCGCCATCGATCACGCGCGGAAAGCCGGATTCAAAAACATCGGTATTGACTTAATCTACGGTGTTTTCGGACAGGATATCAAGAGATGGGCAAAAACATTACAAAAAGCTTTGTCTTTTGCCCCGGAACATCTTTCCTGTTATCAGCTTTCATTGGACAAGCAAACATCTCTTTTTAAGCGATATCAGCAAGACTCTCTGCCAATGCCATCTGAAGACCAGGCGCTTGATTTTTTTAAAACGACGTCACGGACGCTGACACAAGCCGATTATATTCACTATGAAGTCTCCAATTCTGCACGTTCCGATTCTTTAAAATCCCGTCACAACATGAAATACTGGCGGCATGTTCCCTATCTTGGAATGGGCCCTGCCGCGCATTCTTTCGACGGTGAGAACCGCTGGTGGAACACAGCAGATGTCGAAGCCTATCTCAAGACCATTGATGAAGGGAAAAAGCCTGTGGAGAAATCCGAAAATCTTACAAAGGAACAGCTGGCGTTGGAAGCGCTCTTCCTGGGCATGCGTACTAAAGACGGAATTGATCTAGAACAATACAAAACGCGCTATGGTTCAGATTTGCTTATGGAGAAAAGACAGACTATCAATGAACTGATCAAAAATGAGCTGGTGGGGTTGAAAGACGGACGTCTATACCCAACCCTGGCCGGCATGGCAGTGGCGGACAGTCTGGCGCTGATTTGAAAATCTAATCTGTCATGACTCTCATATTTGTTTGGCATGACAGACATCCGCGAATAAAATCGTGTACTGGCAACCATTTCATCTACAAATCAATGGTTTTCGATTTTCAAGTGACGTGAGGATTGCGAATTGTAATGGAGTCTCTTATAGTTTATCATAATTTGTAGTACCGTCCGCCATCTGCAGCGCAGTTTTCTATTATGTCATTCATGTCGTGAAACGGGGCAACGTTACATGAAAAGCTGCACCCGCCGCCTCGGCACACACTACCCGGATACTTCCACCGTGTTGATCAATAATGGATTTGGTAATGGTTAAGCCCAGACCAGTCCCGCTAAATAGAACCCCATTGTGCTTAGCTCGATAGAATTTTTCAAAGATGTGGGGAATATCGTCTTCCGGAATACCAATGCCAGTATCTTTTACGGTTATTTCAATATCCCTGTTGCTTGCATTTTCGACACCGACAAATACAGACCCGCCGGCAGGGGTGAATTTTAAAGCGTTGCTAATCAAGTTCCGCAGAACTTGATTAATTCGACTCTCATCGCAGGTAATGAAAGCATCTTCCTTGGGACTTTTAATGATCAATTTCACCACTTTCTCGTCAAACTGATTTTGGAATATCCGCTTCATTTCCCCCAGTAACGCACCGGCTTCATGCGTGCCAAAATGAAAATCAATTTTTCCTGACTCGATGCGGGATAAATCCAGAATGTCATCAATAAGATTGCTTAATTTTCTGCCCTCACTAATTACAATTCGGAGAAATTCCTCTCTCATCTCTTCCGATAATTCCTTATCGTCAAAGATAGTTGTGGTGAATCCGATGATCGAGGCAAGAGGTGTGCGCAATTCATGGGAAACATTAGAGATGAGATCGTCCTTTGCCTGATTTGCCCTTTCCGCTTTTTCTTTGGCCAGCCGCAATTCCTCTTCCGCCTGCTTGCGCACTGTGATGTCACGGCTGACGCCAAGCATACCAATGATTTGCCCGTAGCCATCTATCAGGGGGGCTTTCAGTGTATCAAGGAGAATTCGGGTACCATCGGTGTAATCAATCCATTCCTCGTTATGGCGAGGCTCTCCATGATCCATCATGATGCGATCCTGCTCCCGAAAGGAATCGGCAATCTCTTGACTGAACAGGGCATGATCTGTTGAACCAACAATATTCGAAGTGTCTTGACCAACGAACCGGGCGAACTCTGCATTGCAACCAAGGTAAATGCCTTCTTTATCCTTGAAAAAAACAATGTCCGGAATGGAGGTCAGTAAACCGGATAGTAGTGCCGTCTTCTCCCGTAGCGCCTTCTCCACTCGCTTACGTTCCAGTATCTCGATTTCAAGCTGCCTGTTTTTCTCACCGATATCTCGTTCCCTGATCGTGGAATCTTTCAGTCTGGTCTGCAGGATCAGATATCGTATGGTTAATCCAAAAATAAAAAAGAGACCTGCGAAGATGACCAAGGCCTGAATCGCCATGCGCGTCAGAAGCTGATCAGGATTCACATCTCCGATGGTATCCTTCGCATCGACGATACACACCAGAGAAAAGGGGGTATCTTTCACGGAAATGCGCAGGGCGATTCTTTTCTTGCCTGCAGCACCTTCATTCCTGGTCTCGAATGTTCTGATTTCTCCTGCGGCGAGGGATCGGAGTTCCGGCAGATCATATTGCCGTAAAGAGGGTGCGGCGCCCACGCACAGG
>CAIVDK010000418.1 GCA_903904655.1 uncultured delta proteobacterium
ATCGCCTTCGAGTATCCCGTTGCTGACATTATCGTTCAACACCATGAACGCATGAACGGTTCGGGATACCCCCATGGACTTTCGGGGGATCAGATTCTCTTGGAAGCGCGGATCATCGGCGTTGCCGACGTTGTCGAGTCCATGGGATCTCACCGGCCTTACCGACCCTCTCTCGGCATTGAGAGAGCCCTGGGCGAGATTCGGGAAAACAGGGGGAGTCTCTATGACGAAACGGTGGTTGACGTCTGTCTGAAGTTGTTTACACAGCAGGGGTACCGCCTCGACGCCTAGGTTCCGTTCATCGTCTAGGGAAAACAACAGCGTTCACCCCTGACGAACCTGTAAGAAGCGGAAAATTTCAGAATTCGCATCTCATTATAATGCAAGAGAGAACCGAATGAGGCAATCTGATCACAGTTTCCTTTTTGGCGAAAAGATGCATAGAGACTGTTAGTCTTGTATGTCAAGGCAATATAGGGGCGATAAAATATCCAATGAAATTTCCTTGACAAACAAAGCCCGCCTTCGTATGCTTCTAACAAGTTTTATAAAAAACCGTACCCTTTAAACATAGTGCAATCATTCGTTTATGCGTAGCAAAGGAGCTGGAGCATGGTACAGGAAATTAATTTCTATGAGGTGATAAAGAATATTTTATCGGAACGCCTCAAACCGCCATATATACAACAAGAGATCAAAGCAGTAATACTGGAGGCCATTGGGGGAGCCGATTACATCTCAGCAATCACCGCTTATTTATGGGGCGCCTATAACAATTTCGATTCCGATGCCAAAATCGCGTTCAAAGAAATATTTTTTAACGACTTAAAGATACACAACTCATCGGCGTTTTACTTTTTCTCTTTCTATTTCCTGAATGATTTTAAAAGAACTGGTTTCGACCGTCGTTGCGAGAGCGATCGAAGGGACTCCTATTCATTGGATTTCTTCCATGAGAAAATCATTGAAAGGCGTCAGAGGGGAGATAGACGGAAGAAGCAGGAGACGCGATTAAATTGGACCAGGGTTACAAAATGGGTCAGCGTACCGTTTAATGTGGAGGAGGGCGAGGGCATCCGGGGAGAAGACCAGGCAGATTCGCCCGTTGAAAAGAAATTACGGCAGCTTGATAATCATGTTGCAAGCGAGATATGCCTTCGTCCCGATGATGAAATGGATATCCGGAGCTTAAATGGTATTTTATCGGCCCTCATCATCTACTTTGATATATACATAAAGCAGGGACGAACAGAGTGGTTGCACAGCTTGGACGAAGAAATATTTAAACGCGCCAAGAATGTTATGATCAAGCTCACTGAAAGATAAACAGCTTAGGTGGTGATTCACGATGGAAGGAAAAAAAGCGCTTCTGGCCAATATCCTGCACAATTCCAATCTCGTAAACCTGTTCAAGCGCCTGCCGATGAGAAATAAGCTGATCATCCTGAATTATCATCGCATCCGACCAAGTGATTTTCTGTTTCACACGGATTTTGACGATGGGGTCTACGGTTTAAATTCAGATGAGTTTGCCAGGCAGGTCAAGTGGCTAAAACACAACACGCTTGTAATGTCTGAAAGGGATCTTCTTGACCATTACAAGGCTGGGAGGTTTTTTTCTCCAAAGACATCCGCGCCCTGTGTGGTGATAACGTTCGATGATGGATATCGTGACAATTATACCCTCGCCTATCCGATATTAAAATACTATGAGGTTCCCGCCATTCTGTTTGTGACGACTCAGATGGTTAATGCCCGGCAGATGTCCTGGTGGGACATCATTGCTTATCTCATCAAACGCTGTGAAAAACCTTTCATCAGTTTTGGCGGCAGACAATTGCCGATGGGTGATAAGAAAAAGGATGCCATTGCCTTTTTTCTGCTCATGATGAGACAGGAGCAGTATGAGCATACCAAGTATCTGCTGCCTGAGCTTTCTGAAGCCTGCGACGTTGCGCTTCCGGCCCTTGAGTTGCAGGATAAGGAAATTCTCACCTGGGAAGAAATTCGGGAAATGGCGCAACATCAGATCGCCATTGGTTCTCATACCCATTCCCATAGGGTGTTATCCACGATCAACCCCAGTTCTCAAAAAGAAGAAATGATATTATCCAAACTGATAATCGAAGAGAATATTGGACAGCCGGTTCGGAGCATCTCCTATCCGGTTGGCGAGCTCATTTATGTCCCGGAGGAAACACCAAGAATTGCAGCATCTTCCGGGTATTTGCTCGGATTTACCACCAATACCGGCGTCAATGACTGGCAGAGTATTCAACCTTACGGTGTCAAACGGACCGCGCGTCTGCTGGAAAAAGTCGCTACCGTATCTCTGCTGACGGTTTTGCCGGGGCTGTTTTCCTGGGATTCAGCAGCTTCCCAACAGATAAAGATGATGAAATCGCACCCAACCTATGCGGACGCTTATTACCGGTTGGGGGTCATTCATCTGGGCCAGGGAAAAATCGAGCAGGCCATCAGCAGCTTTCAGAAAGCGGTCGATGCCAATCTCGATTACACAGAGGCGCGAATCAAGTTGGGAATCAGCCAGGGATTTGCCGGTCAGTATGATGAAGCGGAAAGAAACCTGTTGTATATTCTGGATAAAAGACCAGCGTTTGCAGATATTTATTATTATCTGGGGATCATTCACGCCAGCAATAAACAAACCTTTAAGGCAATCGAGCAACTGGAAAAGGCCGTCACGATTAATCCGGGGTATAGCGATGCTATTTTGAAATTAGGCGTTCTCTATTGCCAGCAAAAGCAATATGACCTTGCCCTGAGCATGCTTCAACGTGCCAGCCGGTTAGACCCATCAGACAAAGATTTGCTGTCCCTGGTTGAAGCCGGACAAAATATCGTTGCAATGTATGGCTATGAATCTGCTAAAATACTCCCCTTATTTTCTTCCTACATTGGCAATAGCGATCAGATTGATGAACTCGTCAAGGGATTTATAACACACCTGAGTATCAGTCCGAACTTGAATGATATTATGACTATTGCTGAAAAAGGAATCTTCCCCCGAGAAAACATGGAAGCTTTGGTGCTTCTGTTTCAAGATTACAAAGCCACATTCCCTGAATACTCGGACATTCACTATGTTTTGGGGATTCTGTATAAAAAACTCGATCGCATCAAGGATGCAGAAATATGCTTTACGGAAGCGGTCAGATTGAATCCGAATTATATAAAAGCCAGGCTGAATCTGTTTAATCTTTTAAAAGAACAGGACAGATTTACGGAAGCGATTGGACATGGATACGCTCTGGAGCGATTTAATTTGCTCTATCCGGACCTGTATTGCGGTCTGGCGGAAACATCTCTGGGACTCGGCAGATATTCAGACGCAGAGCAATTTGCTCAAAAAGCCATTTCAATCAGTCCGGTTTATCAAAGGGTGCAGCATGTATTTGATAAAATTCGTAAAAGCCATGACCTTACGTGAGATATCATAGATGCATCCATGAAAAAATTCCTTTTAATCCCGCTGTTGCGGGACGAGCGTCAATTCTCCGCAGCTTGCTGCGATATAATGGCGTTCATTTCATATCTCGACAGCTTGCTGCGAGGCGGTCGATTAAGCTATTATTGCTATTTACGGAGGTGTCATGTCCGAACTGACTGAATCTCTGAAAAGACACACGATCCTTCTTGTAGATGACTCATCTGATATTATCGCGTTAATGGGCAGACTGCTCAAAGACGCCTATAAAATAAAAAATGCTACTGACGGCGAAAAAGCCCTAAAAATAGCATTCTCGGAAGATCCACCCGATCTCATTCTTCTCGATGTGGTGATGCCGGGCATGGATGGCTACGAAGTGTGCCGCCTCCTTAAGGAAGACCCAAAAACGGCGAGAATTCCCGTCATTTTCCTGACGGCAAAATCTGATGTGGAAGATGAAAAAAGAGGCTTTGAACTCGGGGCCGTTGACTATATTGCAAAGCCGATCAGCGCGCCTATCTTGCTTGCCCGGATCAAGAACCATATTCTTTTAAAAGATTCAAGGGATTATCTGATCGATAAAAATTCCTTCCTTGAACATGAAATAGTACGGCGAACGCAACAGGTAGTTGAAATACAGGATGTTACCATGATTGCGATGGGTTCTCTGGCGGAAACACGTGATAGTGAAACAGGCAACCACATCAGGCGAACCCAGCAGTATGTAAAAATGTTGGCTATGAAATTGAAATATAATCCAAGATTTAAACTATTTTTGACCGACGAGAACATCGACCTGCTCTATAAGTCTGCTCCCCTTCATGATATCGGGAAGGTCGGGGTTCCCGACAATATCTTATTGAAACCGGGGAAGCTGACCCCTAAAGAATTTGAGATTATGGAGAAGCATACGACATACGGCCGTGACGCAATTGTTGCAGCAGAAAACCGGCTTGAATCGCCCACATCATTTCTTACTTTTGCGCGCGAAATAGCGTACTCACACCAGGAAAAATGGGACGGCAGCGGCTATCCGGAGGGATTATCGGGTGATGATATACCCATCACTGCTCGGTTAATGGCTGTTGCCGATGTTTATGATGCCCTCATTACCCGCCGTGTGTATAAAAAGCCCTTCCCGCATGAGCTTTCAGTCGACATGATCAAGAACGGATACGCTACCCACTTTGATCCGGACGTCGTTGATGCGTTTATTGAAATAGAAAAAGAACTCTATGGAGTAGCAAAAAAATTCCATTAAGAAATCTTCAGAAAAATAGATAGAACCGCAGGAACGTGTGCTAAAGTTGAGTGAACAAGGACAAAATAATTTATGTTCGAAAACGTCAGGCATTATGAAAAATCGGATATCGGTCTTCAAAGGCGCAACAACGAGGATAGTTTTTTAATTGTAGACCAGCACTGTAATCATTACAATCTGCAAAAGTATGGTATGTTTTTTGGGGTTGCTGACGGTATGGGAGGCCATGCGGCCGGGGAAGTTGCCAGCAAAATGGCCTGCGAAGAAAGTGTTGCGGCATACTATCATGATGATTGCCTATTTCAAAATATTGGGGATGACAGTGAATTGAAAATGCGGAAACTGGAGAAGGCGATTTGGTCGGCGCATAACCGCATTATCAATGCTGCAAAGGAGAATAAAGAATTGCGCGGGATGGGGACGACCTTATCCGCGTTGGTGCTTACAGATGGAAAAGCGCTCATTGCACATATTGGGGATAGTCGGATCTATCGCTGCCGGAAAAATGCATTTGAAAGAATGACGGTTGATCATACGAAAAATCAGACTTTAATCGACCTGGGTCAAGTCCGACCGGGGCATGAAAGCAGCCTTTACTATGGTTATATATTAACGCAAGCCTTGGGGGGCTATGATGATTTGGCTGAAGTATTTACCAGGGTGGAGAATGTAGAGCGCGGGGATGTTTTTCTTCTCTGTACGGATGGTCTTCATGATCTTGCAACAGATCATGAAATCGAGGAGATACTTACAGCAAATGCTCCACCCCAGACAACTTGCGACGAACTGGTGCAGACAGCCATCCGGAACGGGGGGAATGACGACGTAACCGTTATTGTTGTCCAGCTATAATTCTCTTAGGGGCCGTTAAGAAATAGCTGTTACATTTCTCTCCATTACGTTACGGCCCCTGATGCCGGTTATGATATTAAAATGTTACAGTTATTATTGAACGACGGCTTAGGGCGTGGAGAGTTCTACGATTATGCCTTCCAGCAGAGTGGAAATGACGGAGAGGTCCGAATCCCTGTCGAGGTGAGGCAGGATATCCGGCTCCGGCAGCTCGCCTTTTATTTCCTTGTCTAGAACCTTACAGAATACGAGCATGACCTTATGATCGAACTGACTTTCCAGGTTTTTTCTTAATTCGCCAATCGCAGACTGCACGTCCATTTTCTCCCTGTAGGGCCTCTGAGAAGTCATCGCATCGAACGAATCGGCAAGGCTGAGTATCCTGACCCCGTCGCTCAGCGATTCCTGGGCGAGCGCCTCGGGATACCCGCGTCCGTCAAGACGTTCGTGGTGGTGCCAGACCATATCCTCGACGTTTTTCCACGGGAATTTTATCTTTGCCGTGATGCTGTGGGATAAGGTCGAGTGTTTTCTTATTTCCTCTCGTTCCTCCGGGGTAAAGGGGGTTACCTTGTTCAACAGGGTGTTACTGATCGCCAGCTTGCCGACATCATGCAGGTACCCCGCCACGTACATGCCTTCTATCTCATGCTCGTTCCATCCGAGTTCACGCGCAATGGCGGCTGAATACTTCGCGACGCGGTGGGAATGGTTTTTCGTATAGGCGTCTTTTGCATCAATCGCAGCGGCAAAGGCCTGGAGAGTGCCGTGGTAGATGTGCCTCATCTCTTCATAGAGTCTCCGGTTTTCTTCGAGCTTGTCTGAAAGATCCAGGAAAAGGGAGTGGTTGTTCAACGCGATTGCGATCTGGTTTGCGATGACGTTGAGAAGTTCAAGGTCTTCCAGTGTATAAGGGCCGACGGTTAACTTGCCACTTAGAAGGAGAGCACCAATAAACTCGTCCCTTACCCACAGGGGAGCCAGGATTTCTGCTCCGGCAACTGTCAGGACGGGGTCGTCTCCAATGAGGTAAGATTCGTTTCTGCCGAGCGACATCAGTTCTTCGGGATTGAGCCGATCCAGGTCAGCCGGGGCAAAACCCTTTTGTGCCAAAGTATTCAGCTTGTTTGTGGGTTTGTCATAAAAGAGGAGCGCGCCCTTATTCGCCAGAAATGTACCGGTGATTACATAAAGCACCGACTGAATCTTTTCATGGAAATTATTCTCAGAGGTGATTGCCTGTCCCAGGTCTGCCAGTGCAGATATGTTATACAGTGCTTTTTTAAGTTCCGTGCTCATAGTTTTCCGGTTTTAAGGTATGTTAATGCATCACTTTCGACGGGGAAAACCAGCATATGCTGCATAAGACCCAGCATCTCAAAGGTGTCGCGGAGAAGCTTGGACATGTTCGTACAGCAAATCGTGCCCTTGATGTTCCTTAGATCTTCGATGATCTGTAGAAGCATGGATATGCCGATAGAATTGATTAAGTCCGTCTCGCTGAAATTCACCACAATTTTCGTTATCCCTTTGCCGATGTAAATGCCGCATTCAATGACAAGATTTTCGCCCGAAAGATTATTCAGGTATCCCTTGGGGTAAATAATTGCAGCGTCTCCTTCGCGCCTTGAAGCCACGCTGAATTGAACTGATTTCATTCAAGCACCTCTTTGTGTTTTTATCATGAACCATTATCGATGTTCTTGGTCAGGATAACCCTTGTTCTGTCGTTTACCCTTTCCACCTTCACGCTGTCCATAATCTTATGAACAAGCTTGTATCCCCAGCCCCTCTTCATCCCCAGTCGCATTTTCTCTTCCACGGGGACTTCCTTGAGCGACTCAAGAGAGAAAGGCCTGCCGGAGTTTTCTACGATGATCTCGAGTTTGTCCGGCCTGGTGATGAACTTAAGGAAGATCTTTTTTTCGTAACTTCCGCTGTGTTCTATTGCATTAATGCAGACCTCAATCAGTGCGAGCTGTAGATAATTCAGGAACTCGGCGTCGAGATTCATGTTTTTGCCAATCTGTTCGACAGCTTTTGCCACCACAAGTTCCGCATTGGAACTCATCGGGATCACCATTTCAAAAAACGATTCTTCTCTTTCCTGAATATATTTCGCCTCTATCTTCTCCCTCGCATCGTTGGCGTTTCCGCCCTCTATTTCCGTCATGTAAAGACAGTGGATGAAATCATGGAGGACTGTATCTTTGGCTCGTATGATCCCTGAGGTCGTAAGTGCGCCGAGAAGGGTTTCCGTCTCGGCCTCGCCCAGGCCGGAGACCAGTGAGAGTCTTTTGCCTTCTTCAATTCCTCCGTTTTCAATCGCGTGCATGAGGAGCTTCAGCATTGCTTTTCTTTGTGCCGGGTTTTTAACATAACGGCTGAATACGGAAGCCCAATAAAAGGCAGTTTCACCATCGGATACTTCAAAACTGTAACATTCTATTAAATCCTTTTCATGAATCACGTTTTTCTGCATTTTCCAGGCTGCTTTTGCGAGGTTCTTGATATAAAAAGGGTTTCCCCTCAATATATCCAGGAACTCAAGCTGCACGCCCGGCGCACAGGTTATCTTCAGATTTGTGAGATGAGCCCTGAAAAGTGCCATGGCCAAGTCTTCCGGAAGAGGACCGAGCCGCATTCGTTCCGTCATTCCGATGAGGGAATGGTCTGTGAATACAGGCTCAAGTGCGCCGGCTGAGCCGGTGATCACATGAGGGCAGCGGCGGTTTCGCATTGATTCTCCGAAGAGGCTGATAAGACCGTGCGCATCGCCCAGGCTGGACTCGTAAAGGTGTGCCGCCGCATCAAAGTCGTCCAGCATCACGATGACCGACTTTCCCATTTTTTGAGCGGCCATGACCGGGGCGGATATTGCCGCGACGAGCTGCCAGTAAAAATCATTTTTGCTTACATGGCCCTGAAAGTCTTCGATGCAGTCGATCAGCCAGTACAAACCTAGCGAAGATATTGCCGGCATAAGACGCTGAAGCGGTTCAGCCACATTGCTTGCGAGTGAGGGATCTTTTTTCACGAAGGAGATATATTGCCTGACAAACCCGGTGAAATAGTCTTGGGCAAAATAGGTTCCCTTCAGGTTAGCCGTCTTGAAGGAGTAGTAAAACGGTACGACATTGTTTTCCCAGAAAAGGATACGGTAAAACTGCTTGAGGAGTTCAGTCTTGCCCATTCCCCTTGCACCGTCAAGAAACACATCTCCGCCCAGGGCGTTTGCCTTTAATTTGGACAGACCCTTCAGATAACTTAGCTCGGGTTCCCTGTTTAGAAAGTCTTCTGCGGGGATGGCATTAAATGGCACCGGTGACCCTCACGCCTGCTGTTAAAAGCAAACACCTTTCGGCAGGTTCAAACCGAAGAGAGTGTTCATTCTTGTTTGATATGACAAATCTCCATCTTTTCGCAGAAAGCATAATGAAAAGAGGCTTATGTGTCAAGAAGAATAGAACAGGAAAATAGATTAGGGGGAACGAATTAAGGACGCCTGTCCCTGTTGTATCCACGATAACATTTTACTGCGGGGCAATGATTTTAAGGGGATTATCCATATCTAAAAAAACAGGCCACGCAACGAAAAAAATATTTACATCTTCAAAATTATGCAGTAGGATCGGTGCTCAAAGGCAAGGGGAGCTTCCCAGCTCCTGACTGTTCTGGGGATGTTGAGTCCAGACGGCTTCTGCGCAATAAATTTAAATACTTAAGCATAGCTCCATCATCACCGATCAGGAAGGCATTGAGCATGGGAGAAACGGAATGAGCACGATCGATCTGGCAAATATAAAAGTATCTTACGAAGGTCAAAATCTTCCCGCCATTAACCTGATCAGCAAGCTGCAAACGCAGCTTCTGGAGGCGGCAGGTCGGATGGCGGCCATTGCTTCCACTCTGGGAGATCTTCAATCGGCGTTACTCAATTCCAATACGGTTGAAGTGAAACTGACGCTTTCCAAAGAGGATTTTGGCAGATTCAGGTCTCTGGGGGGTGTGGATGACAGCGAGCGGATCCGTCAAGCCGTGATGGCTTTGATTCACCCTGAAGAAACAGAATTTTCCCGAGGTCCCGTTGCGTCATCCGTTCAATTCCGCCCCGTAATATCAAAACCCGCAGAACCAGTCGGGTATTATGACCCCGAGTTACAGGCTTTTGAGCAAATTTTTGATGAAAAGCCGATTACAGCGCAACCTACAATCAAAAAGAGATCAACCACAAAATGTCCCAGGTGCCAGTCCCTGATTGATCTGCCTGAGGCGTCAAACGATCAGTGGTCTGTAGAAATCCAATGCGGAACCTGCGGCGCCAAGTATTTGGTGAAACCCCAAACCGTGAGCGCCTGACAACCGACCCCCGGACTTAAACACCCCATCTAAACTGGAGAGCGATAAAGCGGAATCGTGGTCTTCGAGATGATTTTTGGACTGTTGATTCAGAGCAGGGCGCTGATCTCGGACGCCGTACACAACTTGAGCGACATTGTCGCTAGGGGCTTCAGCTATTGGACGGAGAAGGTCGTCCGCCAACGCCATGCAGAATTATATCTACGTCCGTTTCAGTCAGAAGGAACCCTTTGATATCCTTTATTTTACGCCGTCGCTCACCGGAATGATGAATACGGATGACCAGAGCTGGTCATTAACGCCGGAACTTCTTTATTCCGGCATTACCAATTGGGAATTCCGTATCCGCTCAGGAATTATCTTTGGCGCCAGAAATTCGGATTTCGGCGAAAAACAAAACGACTATCGTATTGAATTACGAGTAGGCTATTACTTCTAAAAAAGCCGGCTTTATGGCCACTCAGGGAATTATAAAAAATGAAACGACCGACCTTATTGGAAATAATCAGGACTGCTTTATACATCGGGACTATCGGCTATGGGGGACCGGCGATTCTAGCCTTGATGAAGAAAGTCATCGTTCACGAAAAAGCATGGATTTCCGAGGAGGAGTTCATGAATGCCTTAAGCCTGGCGGCGATTTTGCCGGGCGCTGTAGGTGTGACCCTGTTCGGTTACATTGGCCATAAACTGCGCAAGCCCTGGGGCGGGATACTCGCGCCTTTTTCGTTTGTATTGCCCGCCATGATTGCCATTACCGCCCTGGCCTGGGCGTATTTTACTTATGGGGACTTAAAATTTGTCCATTCAATATTTATGGGTCTGGGGGCGCTGGTTGTTGCCTTACTGATCAATGCGACGCTGATCATGGGTAAATCAGTCTTCCCCAAAATGGATCGTCATTCTTACAAGGGTATTATCATTGCGGCGCTTTCTTTTTCGGGCATCACCTTTCTGCATTGGAATGTTGTTTATATCATCTTGATCTCCGGGGTCCTTGGCGCCTTGTTCTTTTATTTCAGCGGAGAATTCGAGCAGGAAAAAATGCCCGGGCATTTAAAAGTAGAAATTGACGTCCTCAAAATAGGGAAGTTGCAAAATTATCTGCCGCTTTTGATAATGGCTGGACTGCTTGCTGCGCTCTTTTGGTTTATTACCGGAACATGGACCATTTATGCGACCTTCCTGAAGATTGGCGCATTAGCCTTCGGCGGTGGTTATACCGCCATACCGCTGATTCAACAGGTTGTTGTCGACGGAATGCATTGGTTGAATCTGGCAGCCTTTCGCGACGGCATCGCGCTGGGACAGATTACGCCGGGTCCGGTGTTTATCACAGCCACGTTTATCGGCTTTAAGGTGAAGGGCATCATCGGTGCGCTGGTTGCCACTCTCGGCATTTTTACCCCTTCGCTTGCAGCCATCATTCTTGTCGGTCGTGCGCATGCAAAAATTAAAAACTATAAAATCGTTAAGGTGATCATCAAAGGCTTTTTATCCGGTTTCATCGGGCTTTTACTTGCCGTTGTTTATCAATTTAGTGTTCATTCTCTCATCAGCTGGCAGACATGGACGCTCTTTGCCGTTTCGATCGCCTATCTGATCGTCTGGAAGAAAGATGCCATCTGGCTTATCCTGAGCATTATTTGTGTTTCATTGTTGCTGTTTTAAGGTGATTATCCGATCAACAAATGTTATCAAAAGAATAGGAAAGTTGTGTGCGGTAAATATTACCGCAATAAGTCATTCCGGGGAGTTTAGAAGAAGATGAAATCGTTCTGGCTGTGTTTTGTTCCTCTTTTTGTAGCTTTTAACGCCATTGGTGTTTTGCCGGTATTTATCAATCTGACCGAAGGCCTGGAAAAAAAGAAGGTCAGGAAAATCATCCTGCAATCGATGGTCACGGCGCTGCTGGTAGCAATCGCTTTCGTTGTTGTGGGCATGGGTCTATTCAGGTTTTTGAATATCACGGTTGCCGACTTTATGATCGCGGGCGGTACGCTTCTGTTTATCATTTCCATCCGGGATATTCTTGTTACCGAGACCAAAACTTATGTGATTGATCAGGATAGCGTCGGCGCCGTGCCGATCGGCGTGCCTCTCATCACCGGTCCGGCCGTTTTAACTACGTCGCTTTTGTTGATTAACGAGCACAGTGCCGTAATCACGTCGCTGGCCATTGCCACGAATATTCTAATTGTGGGCGGCATTTTTTTCATGGCGCCGCTGATTAACCGGGTGCTAGGCAAGACGGGCTCCAAGGCCATATCCAAAATTATCAGTCTGCTTCTGGCGGCCATTGGCGTGATGATTGTGCGCCGGGGTATTGCGATGTTTATTGCCGGAGGACTTCAATCTTAGTTTATCCAATAAACTTAATGTCCACACGACGAGCAGTTTGATGAGGAGCATGACGAGCAACTGGAACTGCTCGAAGAGCTGCTACCTGCGGAACTACCCGAACCCATTGAGGAGTATTTGCCTTTTCCGACTCTGGACATCATTTTGCTGGTATTTTTGGATTTGCACTTGGGGCAGCCGGCTTTCGGCTTTTCGCTAAGGCTCAGCGTGACCACTTCGAATTGTTTTTTGCATTTATCGCATTGATATTCGTAAATCGGCATAACTTCATATTCCTTGAATGTATTTGTTTCAATGTAGATATTAACAAGGAAAATGTCAATACCTGTGAGGCAATTCGTCATGAAATTGTCCATTGACATACCAGAGCCTTATTCTTATACTGCTCGGCATTGAAAACAAATTTTTATCCATAAAACATTTTGTTTTATTGAAAGGAAGCCATGAGCCAAAAAGATAAATCACAATCCATTTTTACAAAGTCCATCCATGCGGGAGAGGACCGGGCGCGCTATGCCGATTCTATCACCACGCCCATTGTTCAGTCCTCCACTTATTCCTTTAAGGACAGCAAAGAAATTGAAGCCTATACGAAGAATGACAAAAAACGTTACGAATACGGAAGATACGGAAATCCGACCGAAAAAGTAGCGGAAAGACGTCTGGCGGAACTGGACGGCGCCGAGGAAGCGTTGATGTTTTCTTCGGGCATGATGGCCATCACCACGACCATCCTGGCGCTGGTGCAGTCTGGGGATCATATCGTGATTACCGACGATTGTTATGGTAAAACGCTCGAATTCTGCAGGTCGTATCTCAAACGGTTCGGTATTGAATGCACCATCGTGCCTTTCGGAAATTATGAAGTACTGGATGCTTCCGTCAAAAAGAATACGCGTTTTATTTTTTCGGAATCTCCGACCAATCCGTATCTGAATGTGTTTGATATGGTTAAATTCAAACAAATCGGTGACAAGCACAAGGTCATCACCATTATCGATTCCACGTTTGCCACCCCGTTCAACCAGCGGCCGCTCGATTACGGTATCGACCTGGTCATCCACAGCGCAACGAAATATCTTGCCGGTCATAACGATATTTTGGCCGGCGTGCTTCTGGGGGAAAAAGAGCTAGTCTGCAAAGTGCGCGAGCTTCACAAATCCATGGGTGGCGTGATTGATCCGCATTGTTGTTACCTGCTCTTGCGCGGGCTGAAAACATTTCCGCTGAGAGTGAAGGCGCAAAACGAAATCGCCTTGAGGATCGCTGAATATCTGGAAGGCCATCCGAAAATTGAAAAAGCGTATTACCCCTTTTTGAAAAGTCACGCCCATTATCAGATCGCCCAGGAACAGATGAAAGGCGGAGGCGGCGTGGTCACCTTCACCGTCAAAGGCGATCTGGATGCGGCCAAACGGTTTATGGATGCGCTCGAGATGATCTACATCGCGCCGAGTCTGGGCGGCGTGGAGACACTTATCACGCATCCCGCTACTGTGACCTATTACCGCTACACCAGGGAACAGCGCTACGAGCTCGGTGTTGTGGATAATCTCTTCCGACTGGCTGTCGGTATTGAAGATGTTGAAGATATCATTGCCGATCTGGAAAAAGGATTTGCCAACATCTGATCGAATCATCAATCTCCGTCTAAAATCTGTTTCAAACCGGAAAGGACAGAGATGCAACATCATCCGGAGACATCCATATCGGAAAGGTCCGCTTTGGTCTGACATTAAACCTTTGTTCCCTGACCCTTTTAGCCTTTCAACGGGAATGTGCCTTCAGGTCTCATCTTACCCTTGCCTATGTTTTATCCTCCAACAGATCAATATGCCCTCTGCGCGTGAAGATTTTCAGAACTTCAAACCAGGTGATGCTCACGATTCCGGCGATAAGGGCCAGACAGAAATCTATGGCGTGCATGGGGGCGAAGTGGAAAACCCGTTGCAGGAAGGGCACAAAGATCACCAACATCAGGAATATAAGCGCTCCGCCCATGACCCAGGCCAGTGCCGGATTGGGTGATTTGAAGGATGAGAAGATGCTTCGTGACCAGCTCCGGTTGGTCAGGATGAGACATAGATTGGAGACAATCAAGGTGATAAAGGCAAT
>CAIVDK010000419.1 GCA_903904655.1 uncultured delta proteobacterium
AGAAGGTGTCGTGGATAGCCGGAACCGTCTTGATTCTACGACTCAGAACAAACCCTGTCTTTCCCGTTCTTTTTCCCCTGGTACATGAGTTGGTCAATCCGGTGCACGAAAGCCTTCATATCTTCCTGTGGTTTGTACTGGCCAAGCCCGATGCTCACCGTCACATGGACGTCCTGACCGGGCGCCGGGGAAAAGATCTCATCTCTGAATTCCATCCGGATTCTTTCGGCGGTAACAGCGCCGTCCGCACTTGTCGTCATGGGCAAGAGGATGGTGAACTCCTCGCCGCCATAGCGATAGGCGGAATCGGTCTGGCGCAGGCATCGTTTGACCACCTGGCCAAGTCGCGACAAGACCTGGTCTCCTTCGACATGGCCATAGGTGTCGTTAAATGCCTTGAAATCGTCAAGATCGAGGACCAAGAGGGTCAAGGGCTGTCCGTAACGATCTGCCCGATCCATCTCCATCTTGAGTTGATTATGAAAATATCTGGAATTGTAAAGCGAGGTGAGGTCATCGTTAATACTGAGTTCCCGGTATCTCTGTTCGCTTGCCCTCAGGGCCTCCTCCGCTCTTCTGCGGTCGGTGATGTCGACGGAAAAACCGATGATTCCGATAATCCGCCCTTCTTTATCCCTGTAGGGTATCTTATCGGTTTGAACCCACTTTTTGCCAGTGGCGGTCTCCATGGGTTCGACTATGCCCGTCTTGGGTTTACCCGATGCGATAATTTCCTTGTCGTCTTCCCAATAGGTCGTCGCCTGGGCGGGATAAATTTCAAAGCCTGTTTTGCCCTCCACTTCTTTCCTGGACAGGCCTGTTTCCTTGGCAAGCGCCTTATTCACACGAATGAATTTATTTTCACGATCCTTGTAAAAGATCATAGTGGGAGACGTATCCAGAATGGTCTGCAACTCTTCGCGATTCTTTTGTAAATCGTAGAAAATGAGACGGTAAGGATTCTCCAGGCCGGTCACGATGATCGCCCTATAAACGAGATAGAAGGCAAATATTTTGAAGTAATGACCGATCAGGTTCGATAAGCCGTAGACGCTGATGTAAAAGGTGAAGGCCAGCTCCGAGACGATCGTGAGGACGATCGACCAAACCATCAATCGCAAGATTATTGGATCAAACTTCTCGCTGCGGTGTAACAACAAGGCCAAGGAAAGTAACAGGATCAAGCAAATGACGTACTCGCTGACAATTTTAAAAAGGGTCAGCCCCTGGCCATCGACAAAGCAATCAGGAAACAGCGTGCCGGAAAAGACGGTCGCCAGCAGCAGAAGGGTTACGGAAAGATAAAAACCGAAAACAACGCGGACGTTCGGCTTTCGATCAAGAAACCATGGCGCGACAAGGAGAGACAGGCTTTGAAGGTAACGGGCGATGATCCATAGTTGCGTGGGCAGGTTGGCGTCGAATTCCCGAAAAATCCCCATGCCCTTGTAGGCCAGAGTGTGAACAAAATCGATGAGACCTACAAACAAAAAGGCGATACTGAGGAACAAAACATAATTATTGGTTGTCAGGTGACGGGTATTCCAGGCGATCATGAAGAGAGAGAAGGCAATGACGATGGAAAAACTTTCCGCGACAATATGAAAGAGAACATAGCTGTAGAAGCTTGTCAGATAAAGCCCCGCACACAGCAAAGTCCACGTGATCAGACTCCGGAAATTTTTTTTCATGATTGATCGCAATGACACCGGTCTATTGCCTCACATTTCCCCAAAAAGGGAACCGGGAGCTTGTCATGATCCTGTCTCTTCCAGATTAAAACCATTCTCCCGGAAGATCCGCGTCGATAAGCACTTGCTTCTTTATTGAGAACATTATAATTATTTCGAGATTTTATGTCAATCGAAAACAAGCCATCGAAAACAGGCCACAGGATGCGGAGTGCATCACCGATGACCGCGTTCGATGTATTCATCCCATCCTTTATTTTTGTTTCATTCGGAAATCCCCGACAGAAACTTCCTGATTAAAATAATTGACAAATCCGGTCCTTAGTAATAATATCCCCCAACTTTTTAAATCAAAAATCTAGCGCATACGGCGCTTTTTTCTTTTTAGGATCTTAATTTTTCAGGAGTTTTTTGACACGTGCATAAGAGGATCGCGAAAAAAAAAGCTTTGGAAATCATTGCGAATTTCCCGAGTTCCGGTGTGCTGGTCGTCGGAGATGTCATGGTCGATCATTTCATCTGGGGTAAGGTAGCGCGAGTTTCCCCGGAGGCGCCGGTGCCGGTGGTCGATGTTCAGAAAGACTCTGTGATGCTGGGCGGCTGTACCAATGTGCTCAATACGATCTATGCCATGGGCGGCCAGGTTTTTGTGGCCGGTGTGATTGGCGCTGATGATATCGGCAAGGGTTTAATCAAACAGTTGAGAGACCGTGACATCGATACGGGCGGTATTATTGTTGAGAAGGGCAGGCCGACAACGCTCAAAACGAGAATTGTCGCACACGGACAGCAAATCGTTCGGTTTGACCAGGAAAGCAGAAAGCCTATTCCCAGGGCCAGTTGCGATAAAATTCTTGCCTATGTGAAATCTCTGCGCGGCAAGATCGGCGCCATCGTGGTTTCCGATTACAGCAAAGGCGTCGTATCCAGAGAGCTGATTGAAGGTATAAAAAGTATTGCCGGGGATTCAAAGATATTTTTGTGCGTTGATCCGAAGCAAAGCGATTTTTCGATTTACGCGGGCGCCCATGTCATTACGCCCAATCATCATGAAGCCCAGCGCGCCGCCGGTATGGAGATTATCAGCGGGGATGATCTTTTAACGCTGGGGGGAATGCTGCTTGCAAAATTTGATTTCCAGGCCCTGCTGGTGACGCGGGGTGAAGAAGGCATGAGCCTGTTCGAAAAGGGGCGTAAGATCGACCACACGCATTTTCCGGCGCAAGCGAAAGAAGTTTACGATGTGACGGGCGCGGGGGATACCGTCATCGGTGTGCTGGCGCTGGCGCTGGCTGCGCAGGCGAATCTGAAGGAGGCAACATCTCTGGCCAATCACGCCGCGGGTATTGTTGTGGGTAAGGTGGGAACGTCCACGGTCTCCAGAGAAGAATTGATCAGCGTATTATGAGCAAACCGACGCAGGCCCTGCCGGTCAAACTGGTCTTCAGCGTTTTTGCCCCGGCGGCCGAGATATTAAACGATACCATCAACAGGCTGTCTGCTCTTTATAGTCAGCCTGATTTTGTTAGCGAACAGAACCTCTTTGATTATACGGATTATTATAACCCGGAAATGGGGCAGGTGCTTGTCCGGCGTTTTCTGTCGATGGAAAAGTTAATCCGGCCGGAAGCATTACCGGATATCAAGCTTGCGACGAATGATATTGAAAAAGAATCGGCCGTTGATGCTCGCAGGCACGTGAACATTGATCCCGGTTATCTGTCGCAGGCTCATCTGATTCTGGCCACCGGTAAGGGTTATTCGCACAGGCCTTATTTACGTGATGGAATTTACGCGGATCTGACATTGATTTATCAGGGAAAGAAGTTTTGTTCTCTGCCCTGGACGTATCCGGATTACGCAGACGAGAAACAGTTATCCATGTTAAGCGCTATCCGGTCGCGGTATTTATTGCAATTAAAAATGACTGAGCCGATATAGAACAAAATAATTTCGCAAGAAGGTTTGAACATGATTAAAAGTATGACCGGTTACGGCCGGGTGGAAACGCTTTGTGACGGCCGGAATATTGTGGTGGAAGCCAAATCCGTCAACCATCGCTTTCTGGAAATTGCCCTCAGAATGCCCGCCGCGATTTACCCGCTGGAGATGGAGTATAAAAAGAAAGTAGGGGAAAGATTCAAACGAGGCCGCATTGATATTTCGATCCGGTTGGAAGGAGAGGGCGCCGAAACATCCAGGGTGAATTTGAATATGGAGGTTGCGCGCAACTACTTTGATGTTTTGCTCCGGCTGAAAAATGAATTCAATATACCCGAGCCGATCAGCCTTAAGAACCTCAGCAGTTTTCGGGATATTTTCACGCCGCCTGCGGAAACACAGTTGGATGCCGCTTTTTTGAATCAGGTGGAGATGACACTGCAAGAAGCGTTGTCGATGCTGGTCAACATGAGGCAGGATGAAGGAATTGCGTTGTTCTCGGATATGCAAATGAGACTTCGGGCCATTGGCGAGACGATGGAAACCGTTCGGTCGCGTGCGCCGCAGGTCGTGCTGGAGTATCAGAAGCGCCTTGCAGACAGGATTAAGGAGCTGACGGCGGGATTCGATCTTGACGCTGCCCGTCTGGCTCAGGAAGTGGCGCTTATGGCGGATCGATGCGATATCACCGAGGAGATTGTCCGGATGCAAAGCCATATAAGCCAGTTTGAAACTCTGCTGCAAAGCGACGAGGCGGAAGGCAGGAAAATCGACTTCCTTCTGCAGGAAATGAACCGTGAAATTAATACGATCGGGTCCAAAGGCAATGATGTGGAAATTGCCCGCCTGGTCATTGACGCCAAAAGTGAACTGGGCAAGTTGCGCGAGCAGGCGCAGAATATCGAGTAGGAATATGTCGGATCAGGGATTAATCATCGTGCTGTCCGCGCCTTCAGGGGCGGGAAAAAGCAGTATTTGCCGAAGGTTGCTTGCGGCATGTCCCGAAATTGAATTTTCCGTTTCCTATACATCAAGGACGCCGCGCCCCAATGAGGGGAACGGAAAAGATTATCATTTTATTTCCCGTGAAGATTTTCAGCGACGGATTGATCAGGGTGAGTTTGTCGAATGGATAGAGAATTACGGACACTTTTATGGTACGTCCGGCAAGGCGATGCATGAAGTTTTAGGCAAAGGAAAAGATTTATTGCTCGATATCGAGCCGCGTGGCGCAAAAGAAATTAAGAAAAAATTTAAAGACGGCGTTTTTGTTTTTGTGCTCCCCCCCTCTTTAGGCGAGCTTCTGAATCGGCTGAAAAAGCGGGGACATGAAAGCCCGGAAGTGATAAAAACACGATTTACACAAGCCGAGAGTGAATTAAAAGAAGTTTTGTGGTATGACTACACCGTTCTTAACGAAGATCTGGAAACGGCAGCCCGAGAGCTGATCGCGATTTACCGCGCAGAAAAATGTAAAACAAACCGTTTACACGGTAAAATTGATCGTTTATTAAATCATGTTAGATAGAGATGTTCAGGAGGTATCAGATTCATGGCAAGAATTACAGTAGAAGATTCCCTATTGGTGGCCGAAACCCGATTTGGTCTGGTGTCACTGGCTTCCAAGCGGGCGCGCCAGTTGCTCAAAGGCTCCAAACCGCTCATGGAAAGTAAAAACCGGGAAATTGTTCTGGCGCTAAGAGAAATTGCGTCAGGGAGGGTTGTTTACGCCCATCCTGAATATTTAAAAGGATCCCAGGAAGATTTTAAACCGATTCCGGATAACACAGAGTTCATTGGCGATGAAGAATATCTCGAGTAGAGAGCCCGCAGATAAGCTGATTTTTGCTTTGGATGCCGCCGGATACGAGGAGGCTTTATCCTGGATAGAGCTTCTTTCCGGTCATGTGGGCATGTTTAAAGTCGGCAAGGAATTGTTTACATCTGTCGGGCCGAAGATTGTTGAAAGCATCAAGCAAAGAGGCAGCCGGGTATTTCTGGATTTGAAATTTCACGATATTCCCAATACGGTGGCCCGCGCCGCTGAAGCTGCCGTTGGATTGAATGTGGATATGTTCAACATCCATGCGGCGGGCGGCAGCAAAATGATTCGGGAAACCGTCGACGCTGTGGCCGCCTGCGCCGAAAAGCGCGGTATCAAAAGCCCCGTTGTTCTGGCGGTGACGGTGTTGACCAGTTTGAATAACAGCGATCTTGCGGAAATTGGATTCGAAACCACCACGAGTGATTTGGTGCTTCGCCTGGCGAAAATGGCGCAAAAGTCGGGGGCGTCAGGCGTTGTGGCCTCGCCCCAGGATATTGTTACGCTTCGACGGAATTTGGGAGAAGATTTTGTTATTGTGACGCCCGGTATCCGTAGCGCCGACGAGCAGGTTTTAGATGATCAAAAAAGGACGCTCAGCGCCTTTGAGGCGATTCAAGCAGGCGCCGATTACATTGTTGTGGGGAGGCCCATCCGACAGGCCAAAGATCCGCTCACCGCATGCCGCCGGATCATCCAGGAGATTGCCGACGGTCTGGCTTAGCAAAACAGCATATGATTATTTCGTTTTGTGAATAGAAGGCAAAGTATGGAGGTCGTTTACGGCATCAATCCCATTAAGATTCTTCTCGCCCAAGAGGCTTCTCCCCTGAAAAAAATTATTATTGCTGATGGTCGCGGCGGTTCGTCCGCCAAAGAAATCATAGATGTCGCCCGTCAAAAGAAAATACCGGTGGAACGGAGAGAACGTCCATATCTTGATGAATTGACGGGTGGAACGGATCACCAGGGGGTGGTCGGTTTTCGCGATTCATTTGTGTACGCCGAGTTAGACGACTTGTTGAAAAACCGCAATCCTCATTTATCACAAGATCTTATTTTAATACTCGACAGCATACTCGATCCGCAAAATCTGGGATCGATTATCCGCAGCGCTCATTGCCTGGGCGCCAATGGCGTGGTCATTCCGACCGATCGCGCGGCCTCGGTGACGCCGGCGGTGATTAAAGTGTCTGCCGGCAGTGCCGAACAGCTGCCCATTGCCCGTGTGACAAATTTATCCCAGACGATTGATTATTTAAAAGACAAAGGTTTCTGGATTTATGGCGCTGATGTTCAAGGGGGAAAGAACATCAGAGAACAGAATTTTAACTCTCCTGTGGTCTTGGTTCTGGGTAGTGAAGCCAAGGGAATACGACCGCTGGTAAAGAAGAAATGTGATTTTTTAGTCACGATTCCGATGGCGGGAAATTTTGACTCCTTCAATGTCGCTGTTGCCGCAGGGATCATTCAGTATGAAATCTTTCTTAAGCGATGGGACAAAAAAACGAATGATCAGGCTTAAAGCAGGCCGGAAATAAAAGTGGTATTTTTAATTTAACTTGTTGAAACGACATGGAAGATAGTTTATGATGCATCCGTCAATAAGCAATTCCTTGAAGAGAAAGGTTGTTAGCGATGCCGGTTTTTCTTTGGGCGGGAACAACGAAAAAGAACGAAGTCAAAAAAGGCGAGATAGAAGCCGCCGATGAGTTGGCTGCTCGTACGCTCTTGAGACGGCAGGGATTTAAGTCCATCGATGTTCGAAAACAGCCGAAAGATCTGATGGAGTATCTTCCTTTCCTGGCAGGGGGTGTGAAAGAAAAAGACGTTGTGGTTTTCTGCCGGATTTTTTCTACGATGATTAATGCCGGCTTGCCGCTCATTCAATGCCTGGATCTGCTGGCCCAGCAGGAGAAAAATAAGGCTTTTGCCAAAATTATCCGGTCCGTTAAGGAAAATATTGAGGGCGGCACCAGCCTGACGGATGCACTGAAAAAATATCCGAAAGTATTTGATGAACTGTTTGTCAACTTAATTGCTGCCGGCGAAGCGGGCGGTATTTTGGACGTTGTTTTGGAACGTCTTTCCAATTATCTGGAAAAAGCGATGAAGTTGAAAAGAAAAGTCAAAAGCGCCATGACATACCCGATAGCGGTCCTTGTCATTTCTGTTGCAGTCGTTGCTTTGCTTCTGATCAAAGTTATTCCCGTATTTCAGAAGATGTTTGAAGGTATGGGTGGTGAGCTTCCCGGTCCGACGGCGATGATCGTGGCGATGAGCGAGTTTGCCCAGACTTATTGGTGGGTGATCTTTGCTGTGATCGTTGTGCTGGTGATTGCCTTTAATCGATTTTATAAAACAGAGAAAGGCCGCTGGATGATGGATTCGGCCCTGCTCAAAGCGCCGGTTTTCGGACCGGTGTTTAAAAAAGTGGCCGTAGCCAAGTTCTCACGGACGATGGCGACCATGATGAGCTCCGGCGTGCCGATTTTAGAAGGATTGAATATCGTCAGTAAAACATCGGGCAATGTGGTGGTTGAAAATGCTTTAATGAAAACGCGTCAAAGTATCAGCGAAGGCCAGTCTATAGCCGAGCCGCTGGCTGAAACAGGTATTTTCCCGTCGATGGTTGTCCAGATGATTGCGGTAGGCGAAGCCACCGGTGCTCTGGACTCCATGCTCAATAAAATTGCTGATTTCTATGATGATGAAGTGGATACGGCAGTGGATGCTATGACATCCCTGTTGGAACCGGTGATGATGGTTTTCCTCGGAGGGATTGTCGGTGGGATGATTGTCGCCATGTATCTGCCGATCTTCAAGATGGCGTCGGTTGTGGGCTGAAGATGTAAAAGAAGAAAAAAATGGTCGGGATGGCGCGATTTGAACGCGCGACTCCTGCGTCCCGAACGCAGTGCCCTACCAAGCTGGGCCACATCCCGACACGGGCAGGGACATTATAAAATTTATCGCGAAATGTCCACATGTTTTTATTTACGATGATATTATATTAGCAAAGAGAGCACCCGACACGTGATTATTTACGATGTGAAATGTGAGAACGGTCATAAGTTTGAAGGCTGGTTTAAAGATCGCCAGGCCTGGATCGAGCAAAACGCGCAGCGGTTGATCTGCTGTCCCGTTTGTAATAGTTCCAATGTGGAAATAGCGCCTTCCTCCATTACCATCATGGGGAAGGATGCAAAAACGGACGACAAGAATCATGAGAGAGATATTCCCCCGGGCAAGGCTCTTCAATGGTTGCAGCAGTTTATTGAAAACAACTTTGAAGATGTTGGAAATAAATTTGCCGAAGTGGCGCTGAAAATACACTATGGCGATGAAGAAAAACGAAACATTAAAGGGACGACGACGTCGCAGGAAGAAGCGAGCTTAAAAGAAGAAGGTATTTCGTTCATAAAAATTCCTCTGCCCAAAATGGACAGCTGATCCACCATTTATCCAGAATGATTTTTTGACCCCTTAAGAACCTTTTGTCGAAAAAAGACAGATCTATTATTGATAAACGGGCCGTATTTTATGATGAACGCTTATAAAAGTATTATTGATCGTATCGGCAACACGCCTCTTGTGGAAATAACGAGACTCAATCCGAATAAAAAGGTGAAAATTTTTGCCAAGCTCGAGTCTGCCAATCCGGGCGGTTCCATTAAAGACCGCACCGCCCTGGTTATGGTTGAAAATGCCGAAAAAAGGGGAGACTTAAACCACAATAAGATTATTCTGGAGGCAACCAGCGGCAATACCGGCATAGGACTGGCCATGATCGCGGCGGCCAAAGGGTATAAGCTTTGTCTCACAATGTCCGAAGCGGCAAGCGAAGAACGCAAAAAAATCCTGCGGGCGATGGGCGCAGAACTGCATTTTACCCCGGCGGCGCTGGGAACCGACGGCGCCATTGAAGTTGCCTATCGGATGCTGCGGGAAAATCCCGACAAGTATTTCGGTACCGATCAATTTAACAACGAAGACAATATTGCCGCCCACTATTTTGGAACGGCCCAGGAAATCTGGGATCAAACCGCAGGTCAAGTAACCATGGTCGTAACCACTCTCGGCACGACCGGCACTGCGATGGGTCTTTCCAAGAAACTCAAGGAGTTGAGCGGCCGGATTCGGATTATCGGCGTCGAACCTTATTTGCAGCATAAGATTCAGGGGCTCAAAAATATGCGCGAGTCCTACCGCCCGGGGATCTTTGATAAGAAGCGTCTCGATGAAAAAGTGAACATTCTGGATGAAGACGCTTTTGAGATGTCCCGCAGGCTTGCCCGTGAAGAAGGCATCCTGGCGGGAATGAGTTCCGGGGCGGCCATGTTTGTGGCCGCCGAGAAGGCCTGCAAAATGGAAGAAGGTCTAATCGTGGTCATTTTTCCGGACAGCGGCGAGCGTTATTTAAGCACGGAGTTATTTGCGGTCAAAGAAGAATTGGCCACGGTAAATCTTTACAATATTTTGAAACGTCAGAAAACACTTTTCCGGCCGCTGAAATCTGAAGAAGTGTTAATGCGTACCTGCGGCCCGACCGTCCATGACGTGCCCCACCTGGGAAATTACCGGCGTCTGGTGGTGTCTGACTTGCTGTGTCGTTATCTGACGTTCAAAGGATATAAAGTCAAACATGTTCTCGACATCGTTGATTTTACGGATAAGTCGATTAAGGGTTCGGAAAAGGCGGCGATGGATCTGTCGGATTATTCCAATAAATATTTGCAGATTTTTCTGGACGATGCGCGATATTTAAATATTCGTCCGGGCAATGTTTACGTGAAAGCTTCCGAAAATGTTGATGCCATGCTCAAGATTGTCGAGAAATTAGTTGATAAAGGCTATGCATACGAGAAATTGCATTCTGTTTATTTCGATATTTCCAAACTGGCTGATTACGGTCTTCTCTCCAATGTCGATCTGGCAAAAACCAGATTAGGCAAATCCATTGACCTCGACGACTATGAAAAAGACAGCCCGGCGGATTTTGCGCTCCTGAAAAGGGCCGGCCTGGGGGAGTTGAAAAGAGGAATTTATCATAAGACGAAGTGGGGCAATATTCGGCCGGGCTGGCATCTGGAATGCGCGGCCATTTCCCAAAAATATCTGGGAACGGCTTACGATATTCATATTAGCGGGGCTGATGAAACTTTTCCCCACTGCGAAAATATCGTCGCGATTAACAAGGCGTTTTCCGGCCATAGCGGTGCAAATTACTGGATCGGCGCTGAGCTGATCCTGGTCGATGGGCGGAAGATGTCACGCTCGCTGAATAATGCGGTAACGATCGCCAATCTGAAGCAAAATGGTTACAGCGGCAGGGATATCCGGTTTTTTCTGCTGGGGATGAATTACCGCAAACCGATCAGTTATTCTGAGAAGGCCTTGCAGATGGCGAGGAACACCATTAAAAAAATTGATACTTTTATTTACCGGCTTTACGCAATTGAGGATGATGCTCAAAATTTTCCTGATGTCGATCAACTGATTTACGATCTTCATCATGGTTTTGAGAAGGCCTTAGACGACGATATAAATATATCCGGTGCTCTGGCGGCGTTTTTTGATTTTATTGGCAAGATCAACGCGCCTTTGACTGAGGGGAAAATCAGCAGGTCGGATACCCGGAAAATTGTCAAGGCGCTTGAAAAAATAAATGAAATAGTTGGCATAATGGATTTTGGACAACAAACACTCCATCTCGATATTACAGAACTTATTCAAAAAAGAGAAGCGGCCAGAAAAGCAGGCCTTTGGCAAGAAGCGGATGTGTTGAGAAATCAGTTGGCAGGGGCAGGCGTTGAGGTTTTGGATAGTCAGCAGGGGACAATCTGGCGTTTTAAATAGAAATAAGCTCATGGAAAAATTAAGAAAATCTATCATAGCCGGTTCCTGGTATCCCGAAGATCCTTCCATTTTGAGGGGTGATATAGCCAGATACATAAAAAATGTACCTGATAGGGAGCTTACAGGCGATGTTGTAGGCTTAATTGTGCCTCACGCCGGTTATATGTATTCCGGTCAGGTGGCGGCACATGCCTATAAGCTGATCCAAGGTAAAAAATATGATGCAGTTATTCTCATCGGGCCAAGTCACAGAGTTGCTTTCGGAGGTGTATCCATATGCAGTCAAGGGGCTTATGAAACACCTCTGGGCGTGATCCCTGTCGATGAAAATATCGCCTGTGAAATGAAACGCCTCAGCAGCATCATTATCGATCTCCCCGCCGCCCATGCGCGGGAACATTCCCTGGAAATTCAACTTCCCTTCTTGCAGATTGCTCTGGGGGCTTTCCCCTTTATTCCGTTAGTGATGGGGGATCAGAATGTTGCGACCTGTCGGGAACTCGTTGATGCTGTCTGTCAGGTGGCTAAAGATCGCCATGTATTAATTGTCGCAAGCAGTGATCTGTCCCATTTCCATGATTATAAAAAGGCAAAAGAGCTGGATGGAATTGTGCTCAGGCATATTCAAGATATCGATGCTGAAGGACTCTTAGACAGTTTGGCTCATGATAAAACCGAGGCCTGCGGCGGTGGACCAATGGCGGTGACCATGTTGGCCGCACACAAACTGGGCGCCCCTCAGTCGCTGCTTCTGAAATATGCAAATTCCGGGGATGTAACGGGCGATAAAAGTTCAGTGGTGGGGTACGCATCAGCCGTTTATTATCGATGAAAAACAGAGGATAAAATGGAATTAACTGATCAAGAAAAAAAGACGCTTCTGGACATAGCCAAAAGAGCGATTATTGCGAAAGCCGGCAATAGAGAATTACCTAAATTAACAATGGATTTACCGATACTTAAGGAAAAAAGAGGCGCTTTTGTCACCTTAAAGAAACGGGGGCACCTGCGTGGTTGCATCGGCTATATCAAGGCGGTTAAACCACTGGGAGACACTGTGCAGGAAATGGCTGTTGCTGCAGCCTTTCATGATCCGCGTTTCCCGTCTCTCAAGGGCGAAGAAATCCGGGATTTGAGCTTTGAAATATCTGTTTTAAGCCCTTTGCGAAAGATTCAAACTATTGATGACATTGAAGTGGGAAAACATGGCTTGTATATTGTTCGAGGTTATAATTCCGGTTTGCTCTTGCCGCAGGTGGCCACTGAATATGGCTGGGACAGGGAAAGTTTTCTAAAAGAGACCTGCTATAAAGCCGGTCTGCCGCCCAAGGCGTGGAAAGATAAAGAAACTGAAATATATATTTTCTCGGCAGATTATTTTAGCGATAAGGATTAGATTCTCTTTTTATTCTTCTTCCGAATCTTTTTGTGAATAATTTAAAAATTTGCTTGACAAAAACAAGCATAAAAATTAGAGTCCGCAATTCGCACGAAGCGGTGTAATTGTTTTTTTGCGTTTAAAGCAAAGAGGGGCTCATGCGAAATGGTTTAAATTAAAGGGTTTGCTGGCGTAGCTCAATCGGTAGAGCAGCTGATTTGTAATCAGCAGGTTGCGGGTTCAAGTCCCATCGCCAGCTCCAGATGAGTAATATCACTGGAGGGGTTCCCGAGCGGCCAAAGGGAGCAGACTGTAAATCTGCCGGCGGAGCCTACGGAGGTTCGAACCCTCCCCCCTCCACCAGTTTTTATGAATGGGTAAGCGGGAGTAGCTCAGGGGCTAGAGCGTCAGCCTTCCAAGCTGAGGGTCGCGGGTTCGAATCCCGTTTCCCGCTCCAGGTATTTTTTTTAATGCCAGTTTAAAAGTTTAAGAGTCGTGCCCACGTAGCTCAGTTGGTAGAGCACATCCTTGGTAAGGATGAGGTCACCAGTTCAATCCTGGTCGTGGGCTCCAGTGAAGGAGAATTATGCGAAATAATATTATTTTAGCTTGTACGGACTGTAAGCAGAGAAATTATACGACGACAAAAAATAAGCGTACCATGCAAAACCGCCTGGAAATGAAAAAATATTGCAAGTTTTGCCGTGGACACAAACTGCACAGGGAAACGAAATAGTTAAAATTTGGATAGGCCAGTAGCTCTAATGGATAGAGCGCCGGACTCCAAATCCGGATGCTGGGGGTTCAAGTCCCTCCTGGCCTGCCAGTTTTCCCGAAAAAGGGTTGATGATATGGAAAAAATAAAGCTGATCATGAATAAGGCAGTACAGTTTATTTCCCAGGCGAAGTCTGAGTTAAAAAAAGTCACCTGGCCGACCCGGAAACAAACATTAGCGTCCACCGGGGTTGTCATTGTTATTGTTGTGATCATAGCTCTTTATCTGGGAATTATTGATTTAATTCTCTCAAAATTAGTCAAGTTTATTTTAGGTTAACTTCATGGCTTTTAAATGGTACGTCGTACATACTTATTCGGGATTTGAGAATAAGGTAAAGATGAGCCTTCAGGAAAGAATTGAACTGGCCGGTGCTCAGGATTGTTTTTCCGATATTCTTATTCCGGAAGAAGATGTTGTGGAGTTGATTTCGGGAGAGAAGAAAACATCCAAACGCAAGTTTTTCCCAGGGTATATTCTGGTGCGTATGGAAATGAGCGATGAAAACTGGCATATCGTCAAAAACACACCGAAAGTAACCGGTTTTATCGGCAGCAAGGATAAGCCGTCACCGATTCCGGACAAAGACGTTGAGAATCTGAAGATAAGAATTGATGAAGGGACACTTAAGCCGAAACCCAAATTTAAGTTTGATGTCGGTGATCATGTCAAAATTATTGATGGCCCTTTCACCAATTTTGATGGGGTCATTGATGAAGTCCGACCCGAAAAAAGCAAGCTCAGGGTGATCGTCAGTATCTTCGGCCGTCCGACACCGGTGGAATTGGACTTCATTCAGGTCATGCAAGGATAAGTGATTTCAAGGCGTAAGGTTAAAGCCTAAAAAATTTTAGATCAGGTGATTGTTATGGCAAAAAAAGTTATTGCGAATATTAAATTGCAGATTAAAGCGGGAAAGGCGACACCATCACCCCCGATCGGACCTGCGTTAGGGCAGCACGGCGTTAACATTATGGAGTTTTGTAAGGCCTACAATGCTTTGACGCAAAGTCAGGAAGGGATGATTGTTCCCGTCGTGATTACGGTTTACGCGGATCGGTCATTTACCTTTATTACCAAAACGCCGCCTGCTTCAGTCTTGCTCAAACAGGCGGCCAAAGTTGCCAAAGGTGCGGCTGATCCCAAGAGGGAAAAAGTGGGAACCGTCACGGCCAAGCAGGTTCAAGACATCGCGCAGTTGAAATTCAATGATTTGAACGCCGTGGATATCGAAGGTGCGGTCAAGATTATTGCCGGTACGGCAAGGTCAATGGGAATTGAAATAGCAGGTTAATAAAGACGAGGTTTATCATGTTAAGACGAGGCAAACGCATAATAGCTGCGAAAGCTAAGGTTGAGCCGACCAAGCGCTATACGCTTAAAGAGGCTACGGAAATAATTGTATCAATGGTTGGGGCCAAATTCGACGAGACTGTGGATGCCGCCGTCCGTTTAGGCGTTAACCCGGCACATGCCGATCAGATGGTTCGGGGCAGTGTTGTTCTTCCCAATGGTCTGGGCAAAACGGTGCGAGTGCTGGTTTTTGCCAAGGGCGATAAAGAAAAAGAAGCGCTGGAAGCCGGGGCGGATTTAGTCGGCAACGATGAAATCATTGAGAAAATTAAAGGCGGATGGTTGGATTTTGATCGTGTGATCGCTACGCCGGATATGATGGGTTCCGTGGGCAAGATTGCTAAAATTTTAGGTCCGCGTGGTTTGATGCCCAACCCCAAAGTTGGAACGGTAACGTTTGATCTTGCCAATGCCGTGAAAGAGCTTAAGGCCGGCAAAGTGGAATTCCGCGTGGAAAAAGCGGGCATCGTTCATTCGCCGGTCGGTAAAGTTTCTTTTGGCGCTGAAAAATTAAGCGAAAACGTCAATGCACTTTTGGAAACCATCATCAAGTTGAAACCGGCATCCAGTAAGGGAACTTATATTAAGAGTATTGCCATATCCAGCACCATGGGTGCGGGCGTGCGAATTGACCCTCTGGAGATTAAGAGCGCAAGTTAAAATAGCAAATACGAATTCGCGCCGCGAATGCGTAGCAGTAGTATAGGTCGAAGACAGCAGGTACGGAAGTTTAAACGGAAGATGGCCTGCCGAGACTCGTGGAATAGAAAATAGTTACTGAATTTTTCGAGGTAATCATTTTTCGGGAAACGGGGATCGGCTTTAGGCGGATAAAACCGTTTTCTATTCTGTATGTGGCTAGATTCTCCGGCCTCAAGTAAAAAATAATTTTGAAAGGAGGCTGATATATTGGATAGGAGAACGAAAGAACAAATTGTATCCGAGCTTCAGGAGAAACTCAAGCAGGCCAATCTGGGCGTTTTGACCAGCTTCAACGCGATGACCGTTTTTAAAATGGAAGCCCTGAGAAACGTATTGCGTAAGAACGATGCTGAATTGAAAGTTGTTAAAAATACCCTTTTGGGCATTGCCTCGAAAGAGACTGACTTCCAAATTCTTTCGGATCATTTCAAATGGCCTGTTGCCGTTGTCTTAAGCTATAAAGACCCGGTAGCACCGACGAAAGCTTTGATTGAATTCGCCAAGAAAAATCCTGAACTGGAAATTAAAGTCGGGGTGCTCCACGGCAAGCTATTGACGAAAGCGGATATTAGCGCTTTAGCCGATTTACCCAGCCGGGAAGTTCTCTTGGGCAAACTGGTTTCAGTTATGGCGGCTGTGCCGACCTCGTTTGTCACTGTTTTGAGCGGTGTTCCGAGGAGCTTTGTGCAAGTGCTCAATGCCTATTGTGATAAGAAAAAAACTTTAAACTAATAAAATACATACTTAAAGAGGAATAGAAAAATGGCTGATCAAATAACGAAAGAAGATGTTGTCACCTTTATTGCAAACATGACCGTGCTGGAGCTTTCCGCTCTGGTGAAAGAACTGGAAGAAAAGTTCGGTGTATCCGCTGCTGCCCCCATGATGGCTGCTATGCCGGGTGTTGGCGCAGCGCCTGCCGCCGTAGTTGAAGAGCAGACAGAGTTCAATGCTGTTCTCACCAGTTTCGGCGCTGAAAAGATTCAGGTTATTAAAGTCGTTCGTGCAATTACAGGTTTAGGCCTGAAAGAAGCTAAAGATTTAGTGGAAGGCGTACCAAAGGCGATTAAAGAAGCCGTCACTAAAGACGAAGCAGCTGAAATCAAGAAGAAAATTGAAGAAGTGGGCGGTACTGTCGAGATTAAGTAATATGATCTCTTATTTTTATTTTATTTAAGGATATTATGGGCGACTTTAGAAAAAATTTTGGCCGTGTTAAGCAAATACAGGATATTCCCAATCTGATTGAAATCCAGACACGATCTTATGAAAAGTTCCTGCAAGCCGACGTGCCGCTTGCCAAGCGGCGCAACATCGGCTTGCAGGGCGCTTTCAAGAGCGTTTTTCCCATCTCGGATTTCAGTGGAAAATGTTCACTGGAGTTTGCGAGCTACAAGATTGGTCATGTCCGGTATGATATGAAGGAGTGTATTCAGAAGAGCATGACCTATGCCGCTCCTTTAAAAATTGTGGTCAGGCTGGTGGTGTTTGACACCGACCGGCTCGCCGACGGCAAGATCAATCGTGAAGCGGCTGAGACTAAGCCGATCCGCGATATTAAAGAGCAGGAAATTTACTTCGGTGAAATTCCGCTCATGACAGAAAACGGTACGTTTATCGTCAACGGATCGGAGCGGGTGATTGTCAGTCAGCTGCACCGGTCGCCCGGTATCTTTTTTGATCATGATAAAGGGAAGACGGTTGCTTCCGGCAAACTGATTTATTCGGCGAGAGTGATTCCTATCCGGGGTTCCTGGCTGGATTTGGAGTTTGATTCCAAGGATTTGCTCTATGTTAGGATTGACCGTCGTCGAAAAATGCCTGTCACCATTCTGTTGAAGGCTATGGGTAATTCGACGGAATTTATCTTAAACTATTTTTACAATATTGAAAAAATAACCATCGAAGGCGAAAAGATTTATTTTGCGGTTGACGATTCTCTGTCCGGGCAAAAGGCGCCGGAAGATATTAAATATCCGAAAAGCGATGAAGTCATCGTTAAAAAAGGCCGTAAACTCACCAAACCTCTGCTCAAAAAAGTATTGGATGCCGGAATTAAGCGCGTGGCTATTCAGGAAGCTGATTTGGCAGGGAAAGTCCTTTCATCGGATGTTCATGATCCCAGGACCGGAGAGATTCTTTTCCGCTGCAATGAAGTGTTGCCGCTAAATGGACTCGAGATCGCTGAGGAGAAGGGCGTCAAAGAATTAAAGTTTATTCATATTGATGAAGACCTTGATAACGCCTCCATTCGTGACACGTTGCTGATGGATCGCATCGATACCGCAGAAGATGCAATTATGGAGATATACCGTAGGCTTCGCCCCAGCAATCCTCCCACACCGGAGACCGCAGCGAAGTTTTTCAACAGCCTCTTTTTTGAGCCGGAAACCTACGATTTGTCGGATGTCGGCCGTGCGAAGATGAACTATAAGCTGCGCTTGAATGTTTCGACCGATTTAACTGTGTTGCGTAACGATGATATTCTGGCATCCGTTAAATATCTCATTGATTTAAAAAACGGCACCGGCGAGTGCAGTGTTGATGATATCGACCACTTGGGGAACCGACGCGTGCGTTCCGTAGGCGAACTTATTGAAAATCAGTACCGCATCGGTCTGGTGCGCATGGAACGGGCCATTAAAGAAAAAATGAGTCTGCAGGATATCGAAACCATGATGCCGCACGATCTCATCAACGCCAAACCGGTGTCGGCGGTGGTTAATGAATTTTTCGGCTCCAGCCAATTGTCCCAGTTTATGGATCAGACCAATCCGCTGTCGGAAATCACGCATAAGCGCCGTCTATCCGCTCTGGGACCGGGCGGTTTGACGCGGGAACGCGCCGGATTTGAAGTCCGCGATGTTCATCCGACGCATTACGGCCGCATCTGTCCGGTCGAAACACCGGAAGGTCCGAATATCGGCTTGATTGTTTCACTCAGCACTTACGCGCGTGTTAATGAATTTGGCTTCATAGAAACACCCTACCGCTTGGTCGAACATGGCAAGGTGCTGCAAGATGTGAAATTTATGACAGCCATCGAGGAAGAAAATCAGATTATTGCGCCGGCAGACCGACCGCTCGATAAAAAAGGTAAATTTGAAGAAGAACTCATTTCGGCCAGAAAAGGCGATGACTTTCTTTCAGTCGTGCCGGAAGATATCAACATGATGGATGTCGCCCCCAATCAGCTCGTTTCAGTGGCCGCGGCTCTCATTCCGTTTCTGGAGCATGACGACGCCAACCGCGCGCTGATGGGGTCCAACATGCAGCGTCAGGCCGTGCCGCTCATGTGTCCCGAAGTGCCGGTGGTCGGTACGGGAATGGAAGCCATTGTTGCCCGTGATTCCGGCGCCGTTGTGGTGGCTAAGCGGCCGGGTGTTGTCGAAAGTGTGGATGCTTCGCGCATCGTGATTCGCGCCGATAAACCGGAAGAAGATGGCCTGGATACCGGTGTGGACATTTATACTTTATCCAAGTACCAGCGCTCCAATCAGGACACCTGCTTTAACCAGAAACCGATTATTGCCGTCGGTGACCGTGTCCAGAAGAGGGATATCCTGGCTGATGGTCCTGCAACGGATAACGGCGAACTGGCCCTGGGGCGCAACGTAATGGTTGCCTTCATGTCCTGGGGCGGATACAACTACGAAGACTCCATTCTGGTCAGTGAAAGAATCGTCAAGGAAGATGTTTACACATCCATTCATATTGAAGAGTTCGAAACCATGGCTCGCGACACCAAACTGGGCAAGGAAGAAATAACACGGGATATTCCCAATGTTGGTGAGGAAGCGCTTCGTAATCTCGATGAAAGCGGTATCATCCGCATCGGCGTCTCCGTAAAGCCTGGAGATATCCTGGTCGGCAAGATCACGCCCAAAGGTGAAACACAGTTATCCGCCGAGGAAAAACTCCTTCGGGCGATTTTTGGCGAGAAGGCCAGCGATGTGCGAGACACCTCTTTGCGTGTCCCGCCCGGTGTGGAAGGAACCGTTATTGACGCCAAGATTTTCACGCGTAAAGGCGCCGACAAAGATTTGCGTTCACAGGCGATTGAAGAAGACGCGATTGAGCAGTTGACGAAGGATCGTGATGATGAAATCCGTATTCTCGCGGAATCCATCAAGAAGGATATCGCGAAACTTGTGATCGGTAAAATAGCAGCAGGCAAAATTGTCGACGTGAAAAAGAAGACGCTTCTGAAAAAAGGCGACAAAATAACTAAAGAAATCTGGTTGGATATTCCTTTTACGTATTGGAAGGAAATTACCCTTGCTGAAAATGACGGTTCGGAAGAAAAACTGACGAATCTGCTTTCTATGATGGAAAGAAAAATAGATTTCGTTAAAGCGCATTTCGAAGAAAAGCTCGATAAAATTAAAGCCAGCGATGAGCTGCCGCCCGGTGTCATCAAGATGGTGAAAGTCTATATTGCTATTAAAAGGAAATTGTCCGTAGGCGATAAAATGGCGGGCCGTCACGGCAACAAAGGTGTTTTATCCAGGATTCTTCCGGAAGAAGACATGCCTTATTTTGCAGATGGTTCAACGGTCGATATCATTCTCAATCCGCTGGGCGTTCCGTCCCGTATGAACATCGGCCAGATTCTCGAAACACATTTAGGCTGGGCGGCAAAATCAATCGGTGAAGGTTTAAATGAATTACTGGAAAAGAACAATAACCTGAATTCAATCAAAAGCGAATTGAAAAAAACGTATTCTTCCCCCGATTTTGATGAATTTCTGGAAAAAGCATCTGCGGAAGATGTTAAACGATTTGTCAGCCGCCTGAAAAAGGGCATGCTGGTGGCCAGTCCCGTTTTTGACGGCTGTCCCGAATCCCAGATCCGCAAAATGCTGGATACGGCGGGTTTACCTGAAACCGGCCAATCTTTATTATTTGACGGCCGCACCGGTGAACCATTTGATCAGGAAGTGACCGTTGGCATCATTTATATGCTGAAACTGCATCATCTGGTTGATAACAAAATTCACGCCCGTTCCATCGGGCCCTATTCACTGGTCACACAGCAACCTTTGGGCGGCAAGGCACAGTTCGGCGGTCAGAGACTGGGAGAAATGGAAGTCTGGGCCATGGAAGCCTACGGCGCTTCCTATGCCCTGCAGGAATTCTTAACAGTCAAATCTGACGACGTTGCCGGGCGGACGAGGATTTATGAATCTATCGTCAAAGGCGAACATACATTCGAGCCGGGTCTTCCGGAGTCCTTCAACGTATTGGTGAAGGAACTTCAGAGTCTCGGATTAGACGTGGAATTGATTGAGGAAGAATAAACTTCCAAATTTCACGAAAGCTTTTTTAATAGTAGGAGAATAATCTGTGGAAGACGTTTTCAGTTATTTTGAAAAACCAAGAAATCCGATCAGATTCAGTGCAATAAAGATTTCGATCGCCTCGCCGGAAAAAATTATTTCCTGGTCCAATGGCGAAGTGAAAAAGCCGGAGACGATCAATTACCGGACATTTAAGCCGGAGCGAGACGGTCTTTTCTGCGCGAAGATATTCGGGCCGGTGAAAGACTATGAATGTCTTTGCGGTCGATACAAGCGCATGAAGCACCGTGGTGTTGTGTGTGAAAAGTGTGGCGTCGAAGTCATTCAATCCAAAGTTCGCCGCGAGCGCATGGGGCATATCACGCTGGCCACGCCGGTTGCTCACATCTGGTTTTTGAAGAGCCTACCCAGTCGTATCGGCAATGTGATGGATCTGACGCTCAAAGAACTGGAAAAAGTTCTCTACTTTGAGTCCTGGATCGTACTGGATCCCAAAGACACACCGCTGAAAAAGCAAGAGCTCCTTACGGATGAAGAATATCTTGAGGCGAAAGAACAATACGGAGAAAATGGATTTGTCGCGGGAATCGGCGCTGAAGCCGTCCGGCAACTGCTCGAAGAAATTAATCTGGAAAAGCTCTACGAAGAACTCCGTGCGGAAGTGGTCACATCGATTTCCGATACAAAAAAGAAAAAAATTGTCAAACGACTCAAAGTGGTCGAAGCGTTGCGCAAGTCCGGCAATAAGCCTGAATGGATGGTTTTAACGGTCCTGCCGGTTATTCCACCTGATCTGAGACCGCTGGTTCCGCTCGACGGTGGACGGTTTGCCACGTCTGATCTCAACGATTTGTATCGACGCGTCATTAATAGAAATAACCGTTTGAAGCGTCTTCAGGAACTCAACGCGCCGGAGATTATTATCCGCAACGAAAAGCGCATGTTGCAGGAAGCAGTCGATGTCCTTTTTGACAACGGTCGGCGCGGTCGGGCGATTACCGGCACCAACAAGAGACCGCTGCGATCGCTTTCGGATATGCTCAAAGGCAAGCAGGGGCGTTTTCGTCAGAACCTGCTGGGAAAGCGCGTGGACTATTCCGGCCGCTCGGTTATTACCGTTGGCCCCGATTTGAGATTGCATCAGTGTGGTCTGCCCAAAAAAATGGCGCTCGAACTTTTCAAACCATTTGTCTATAACCGCCTGCTGGAAAAAGGGTATGTTACTACGGTGAAGAGCGCCAAGAAAATGGTTGAAAGGGAAACGGCCGAAGTATGGGATGCCGTAGATGAAGTTGTTCGTGAATACCCGGTCATTCTGAACCGCGCGCCCACGCTGCACCGTCTGGGTATGCAGGCTTTTGAGCCGGTCCTGATTGAAGGAAAGGCGATTCGTCTGCATCCGCTGGTGTGTACCGCTTTCAACGCTGACTTCGACGGTGACCAGATGGCCGTGCACGTGCCTCTGTCTGTTGAAGCGCAGACGGAAGCACGCGTGCTTATGATGTCCACGAACAACATTTTGTCTCCGGCCAACGGCAAACCGATCATTATTCCGAGTCAGGATATCGTTTTAGGAATTTATTATATGACGCGGGTGAAGAAGGACGTAAAGGGCGAAGGAATGATTTTTTCCGGGCCCGAAGAAGTGCGCTCAGCCATTGATGCGGGAGCAATTGATTTACATGCCAAAATTAAAGTCCGCATCAACGGCGAATTAAAAGAGACAACAGCCGGACGCATCATTCTTTACGAAATCATTCCTGAAGAAATCAGCTTTGATGCGATCAATAAGTTGATGAATAAGAAGGAGTTGGCCAATCTGATTGACTATTGTTACCGCCTCTGCGGGGATAAAACAACAGTACTTCTGGCTGACCGGCTTAAAGACATGGGCTTTAAATATGCCACGATCTCTGGTTTGTCTTTTGCAGTGGGCAATATGATTATTCCCGAAAATAAGAAGACCATCGTTTTGCAGGCCGACAAGGATGTCCTGAAGATTCAAAAACAATACATGGATGGTCTGATTACCGATGGTGAACGTTACAATAAAGTTATCGATATCTGGGCGCAAGCCACTGAAAAAATTGCCTCGGAAATGTTGACCGGCATCAGTACGGAAGAAGTAGCCGGTATGGACGGCAAGAAACGCAAAATTGAAAGTTTCAACCCGATATTCATGATGGCCGATTCCGGCGCCCGTGGCTCGGGGCAGCAACTCAGGCAATTGGCCGGTATGCGCGGTTTAATGGCCAAGCCTTCCGGGGAAATTATCGAGACGCCGATCACGGCGAATTTCCGTGAAGGCTTGACGGTGCTCCAATATTTCATTTCAACGCACGGCGCCCGCAAGGGTTTGGCGGATACGGCTTTGAAGACAGCTAATTCCGGTTATCTGACCAGACGCCTGGTGGATGTGGCGCAGGACTGCATCATTACCGAGCAGGATTGCGAAACCGTTGACGGACTCTATGTGTCTGCGTTGATGGAAGGCGGTGAAATGATTGAAACCGCCGGAGAACGTGTGTTGGGTCGTGTAGCTTTGCGGGAAATTAAGGATCCTTTTACGGATGAAGTGATTGTAAAAGCCAATGAAGCCATTGATGAAGCCCTGGCTGAGAAAATCGACCGTTCTGGTGTCGAGAGGGTTAATATCCGTTCCGTTTTAACGTGTCGTGCCAAGCACGGTGTTTGTGCCATGTGTTATGGCCGCGATCTGGCCCATGGTCACATTGTGAACATCGGTGAAGCCGTCGGCATTGTTGCCGCGCAATCCATTGGTGAGCCGGGTACGCAGCTGACCATGCGAACGTTCCATATCGGTGGTACGGCAAAATTTGACGAGCATTCCACGCTCGAGGCGCGTCATGACGGTTTGATAAAGTTTGTAAATTTGAATACCGTTAAAACCAGAGAAAACGATTACGTGGTCATGAATCGTCATGGTGAAGTTCATGTTCTCGATGAGCAAAATCGCAGCCGCGGTAAATACACCGTGCCTTATGGTGCCCACCTCAAGGTAAGCGATAACAGCTCGATAAAACGCGGGCAGTTGATTGCCGAATGGGATCCTTTCTCCATACCGATTCTGTCGGAAGTGGATGGTACCATCAAATATGGTGATATCATTGAAGGAAAAACAATGCAGGAACAGGTTGATGAAGTCACGGGGTTGTCCCGTAAAGTTATTGTCGAATTCAAAGGCGGCGATTTAAGACCACGCGTTTCCCTTAAAGACAGTAAGGGAAAGACAGCTAAGCTGGTCAGTTCAAATTCGACAGCCCGTTATTTTCTGTCGGTTGGCGTCAATATTGTTGTTTCCGAAGGAGACGAAGTACGAGCAGGAGATATTCTGGCAAAGATTCCTCGTGAAACAACAAAAACGAAAGATATTACAGGTGGTTTGCCGAGAGTTGCTGAGTTATTTGAGGCGCGCAAGCCCAAAGATTTTGCCGTGATCAGTGAAATTGACGGTATTGTCGCTTTCGGAAAAGATGCCAAGGGCAAACGGAAAATCATTGTTACGCCGGAAGTTGGTGAAGAAAAAGAATACCTGATTCCTAAAGGCAAGCATATCAGCGTTCAGGAAGGCGATCGGGTGACGCCTGGCGACGCCTTGATGGATGGTGTGAATAACCCCCATGATCTTTTGGCGACTAAAGGCGAAAAAGAGTTGGCCAGATACCTGGTTGATGAAGTTCAGGAAGTTTATCGTTTGCAAGGTGTTAAAATTAATGATAAGCATATGGAAGTTATTGTCCGCCAGATGCTCCGTCGAATCCGGATAACCGATCCAGGTGATGCTGTTTTTATCGCCGATGAGCAGGTTGAACGTTACCGATTCCAGGAAGAAAACGATAAGGTGATAGCTCAGGGTGGGCGGCCTGCTGTTGGGGATCCTTTGCTACTGGGGATTACCAAAGCATCGCTCAGTACCCAGAGTTTCATATCGGCTGCTTCATTCCAGGAAACGACACGTGTGCTGACTGAGGCATCGCTTGCCGGTAAAACAGACTACTTGCGCGGCCTCAAAGAAAACGTCATCATGGGTCGTTTAATACCCGCAGGTACCGGCTTGGTCATGTATCGTAAGCTGGGCATTAAGGTGGAAGCTGACGACGTGGAAGCGATTGCAGAATAAATGAAAAAAAAGAAGAAATTGCTTGACAGAAGAGGATTGAATTGATAGTTACCGCAGATTTGCTGCTGCTTGCAAAATGCAGCGAAACGTTCGGGAGGAGAAATGCCGACAATTAATCAACTGGTTCGCAAAGGCAGAACCCAAATTAAAAGAAAAACAAACGCTCCGGCTTTGGCCGGTTCACCCCAACGCCGCGGGGTGTGTGTGAGAGTTTATACGACAACACCTAAAAAGCCGAATTCGGCTTTGCGTAAAGTTGCCAGAGTGAGACTGACCAGCGGCTATGAAGTATCATCCTATATTCCTGGTATCGGTCACAACCTGCAGGAACATTCGGTTGTGCTGGTTCGCGGCGGCAGAGTGAAGGATTTACCCGGGGTACGATATCATATCGTCAGAGGCACTCTGGATGCCGTTGGTGTTGCTGACCGCAAAAAGAGTCGATCAAAATACGGTGCTAAAAAGCCCAGCTAAACGAAGGACAGGAAAATGCCTAGAAGACGCGAAGTTGAAAAAAGGGAAGTTTTACCGGATCCCAAATATAACAATAAACTGGTTGCTAAGTTCGTGAACTCTCTTCTAAAAAGAGGAAAAAAGAGTGTTGCGGAAAGTATTTTATATGGCGCTTTTGACATCATTGAAAAGAGAGTCAAGGAGCAGCCGGTTGAATTTTTCGAAAAGGCCGTCAATAACGTGAAACCGGTGATCGAAGTAAAATCACGACGTGTGGGTGGTTCAACCTACCAAGTGCCCACGGAAGTTGTCCCTGCCAGGCGTACTGCTCTGGCTATCCGCTGGTTGATTTCAAATGCGCAGGAACGCACCGAAAAAACCATGCGTGAAAAACTGGCGGCTGAATTGATTGACGCGGCAAATAATCGAGGCGGTGCCGTCAAAAAAAGAGAAGCTGTGCATAAAATGGCGGAGGCGAACAAGGCCTTTGCGCATTATAAATTTTAAAAGAATTGACTACTAAACAACAAGGAAACCAACCATAGAAAGTTAAGGAGGAAAGGTGAGATGGCAAAGAAAAAATTTGAAAGGACTAAGCCGCATTTAAATATAGGAACAATCGGTCATGTGGATCACGGCAAGACCACATTAACGGCCGCAATTACCAAGCATCTGGCAAAAAAGGGTTTTGCGGAATTCCGACCTTTCGATTCTATTGATAATGCACCGGAAGAAAAGGAACGTGGTGTTACGATCAATATCTCTCACGTAGAATATGAAACGGAAACAAGACATTACGCTCACGTGGACTGCCCGGGGCATGCCGACTATATCAAAAACATGATTTCCGGCGCTGCTCATATGGATGCAGCTATTCTGGTTGTGGCCGCTTCCGATGGTCCGATGCCGCAGACACGCGAGCATATCCTCCTTGCCCGTCAGGTGCAGGTTCCTTTCGTTATCGTTTTCATGAATAAAGTAGATCTGGTTGATGACCCCGAGCTTTTAGACCTTGTTGAACTTGAATTAAGAGAGCTTTTAATTGCGTATGAATTTCCCGGAGATGATATTCCCATCATTCGCGGTTCAGCGCTCAAAGCCCTGGAATCAGAGGATGGCAAGTCTCCCGAGGTAAAATGTATATGGGAACTGCTGGATGCCGTGGATAACTATATTCCTCAGCCTAAGCGAGATACAGATAAGCCCTTCCTGATGCCGGTTGGCGATGTTTTCACCATTTCCGGTCGTGGAACAGTTGTGACAGGAAGAGTTGATCGTGGTATTGTTAAGGTTGGCGAAGAAGTGGAAGTCATCGGAATTCGCCCCACCATTAAAACAGTTGTTACAGGTGTGGAAATGTTCCGTAAAACTCTCGATGAAGGTCGTGCGGGAGACGATGTTGGTTTGTTGATTCGTGGCATCAAACGTGAGGATGTGGAAAGAGGACAGGTTGTGGCTAAGCCCGGTTCGATTACACCCCACACAAAATTTGAAGCGGCTGTTTACATTCTGACCAAGGAAGAAGGCGGACGACATACTCCATTCTTCTCCGGTTATCGTCCGCAGTTTTATTTTCGGACAACGGACGTGACGGGAGTAGCGACGCTTCCCGAGGGTGTGGAGATGGTTATGCCCGGTGATAACGTCAAAATGAATATTGAATTAATTATGCCCATCGCCATGGAAGAGCAATTAAGATTCGCTATCCGCGAAGGCGGCAGAACAGTTGGCGCAGGTGTCGTAAGCAAGGTTATTGAATAGAAACTGGAAATAGGTTATCCGATCAATGAAAGAACAAAAGATAAGAATTCGTCTCAAAGCTTACGATTATAAACTGCTGGACCGTTCTGTTGAAGAAATAGTGGACACTGCAAAAAGGACCGGTGCGCGTGTTGCCGGTCCAATACCTCTTCCTACGGAAATCAATAAATACTGTGTCAATCGTTCACCGCACGTGGACAAGAAGTCCCGGGAGCAGTTCGAAATTCGCACACATAAAAGATTGATTGATATTGTTGAGCCGACGCAAGCCACCGTGGATGCATTGATGAAACTGGATCTATCGGCGGGAGTGGATGTTGAAATAAAGGCGTAGGCGTTGAATAACGGCGGTGGAAAGTGGTCTCAAGTGTTGACATTTTCCGGATTTATTGAATATCGTGGCTCTTTTTATATAAAAGTTGGATGATAATGAACAAGGGAATCATTGGAAAAAAATTGGGAATGACGCAGGTATTTGCTGAGGATGGCGCTGCTGTCGGTGTTACGGCCATTGAGGTTGAACCGTCAGTTGTTGTTCAGGTGAAGACAAAAGAGAAGGATGGCTATGATGCGATCCAAATCGGATACGGTCGCGTGAAACAAAAGAATGTAACGAAACCGCTTCAGGGCCATTTCAATAAAGCAAATAAAGGGTTTTTCCGTATTGTTAAAGAACTTCCTGGTGAAGCCGGGAAATACGAAGTCGGGCAGGAAATAGCCTCTGATATTTTTCAAGGGGGCGACTATGTCGATGTGGTTGGAACATCGAAAGGCAAAGGCTTCCAAGGTGTTATAAAAAGACATGGTTTTCACGGCGGCCGCGCGACTCACGGTTCCATGTTTCACAGGGCTCCGGGTTCCATTGGCGCCAGCGCTGATCCGGCGCGTGTCTTTAAAGGAACAAAAATGGGCGGTCATATGGGTGCTGTTCGTAAAACCGTTCAGAATATTCAGATCTGGCAAGTGCGTCCTGATAGAAATTTATTGTTATTGAAAGGTTCCATTCCCGGCAGCAAAAACGGTTATGTGATCATTAAACAGGCCCGGAAAAAAAGTGCGTAAATCAGTGGAGTTATAAACATGGCAGTGGCAGATGTTTTTGATATTGAAAAGAAGAAGGTTGCAGAGGTCGAGTTGAACGACACTGTATTTGGCGCTGAAGTCAACGAAGCAACGATCCATGATGTTGTCAAGATGCAACTGGCATCGCGCCGGTCGGGTACATCTTCCACCAAGGGGAGAAGTGATGTCCGTGGCGGTGGGAAAAAGCCCTGGCGTCAAAAAGGTACCGGTCGTGCCCGTTCAGGAACGTCACGATCGCCAATCTGGAGAGGGGGCGGTATTGTTTTTGGGCCTCAACCTCGCGATTATTCATACAGCGTTCCTAAAAAAGTGCGGAAAAAAGCTCTTATCTCCGTACTCAGCATGAAAGTAAAGGAAGAAAAAATGACGGTTCTGCGGAATTTCCCGATGGAAACGATCAGTACGAAAGCTTTCAAGAAAGTGGTCGATCTCTTCGGTCTGAAAAAAACACTTTTTGTTATCGATCAGGACAATGCTGTTCTGATGAAGTCATCGCGTAATTTAAAAAATATAAAAATGATTCGGTCGGAAGGAATCAATGTTTATGATGTATTGAAATATGAACATCTGGTCCTTCTTGAACCCTCTATAAAAAAAATTGAGGGGGCATTGCTGGCATAATGGAACTGCATCAGATTATTAAAAAGATATTAATTACGGAAAAGAGTAACATGGACCGCGAAGCAGCGAATAAGTATCACTTTGAAGTCAATCGCAAAGCCAACAAAGTTGAGATTGGCAATGCCGTGGAAAAGTTATTCAAAGTAAAAGTTGCCGATGTCCGTGTCTTACATGTTTTAGGCAAAAAGAAACGAACGGGTAAGGTTACCGGACAGAAGAGTTCCTGGAAAAAAGCAATTGTGACTTTAGCTGCCGGCAGCCGTATTGAAATAGCCGAAGGCGTATAGAACGATTTAAGGATTAAGCAAATGGGAATTATCAAATATAAACCGACATCACCCGGCAGGAGATTTCAGAGTGTCTCGGATTTTGCAGAGATTACATCAGCGGAGCCGGTAAAAAGCCTTTTAAAGCCGATCAAGAGAACAGGTGGTCGTAACAATTACGGTCGGATCACGGCGCGTTACATTGGTGGCGGTCACAAACGTAGATATCGGATGATTGATTTCTGTCGTAATAAGACGGACATTCCGGCAAAGGTAGCGACCATTGAATATGATCCAAACCGGTCGGCCAGAATTGCATTGCTCAACTATCGTGACGGTGAAAAGAGATATATTGTGGCGCCGGCGCAGATCAATGTTGGTGATGTCCTAATCAGCGGTCCAAAAGCGGATATTAAGCCGGGCAACGCAATCCCCTTGAAGTATATACCGCTGGGTTCCTTAATCCATAATGTGGAATTAAAAGTAGGTCGTGGAGGGCAACTGATTCGTTCGGCAGGCGCCTATGGCCAGCTGATGGCTAAAGAAGGCACATATGCCCAGGTGAGACTCCCGTCCGGTGAAGTCCGCAAGGTGTTTATTGAGTGCATGGCAACGATCGGTCAGGTTGGCAACAACGATCATGAAAACATCAGCATCGGCAAAGCCGGAAGGACTCGATGGTTGGGCAAGACGCCCCATGTGCGGGGTGTTGTCATGAACCCAGTGGATCATCCGATGGGTGGTGGTGAAGGTAAGTCATCGGGGGGCCGTCATCCCTGTACGCCTTGGGGGGTTCCGACAAAGGGACACAAAACAAGGAAGAACAAGAGAACTGATAAATATATCGTCAAGAGAAGAGGTTAATAAACCGTGGCACGTTCGATCAAAAAAGGGCCTTATATTGAAGAAAGTTTGCTCGCCAAGGTCAGGAAAATGGAAGCCGAAAGCAGCAAGAATGTGATTAAGACTTGGTCGCGGCGTTCAACCGTAACACCAGAATTAATAGGTTTCACGTTTGCTGTGCATAACGGGAAAAAGTTCATTCCGGTTTATGTGACAGAGAACATGGTGGGTCATAAATTAGGTGAGTTCGCACCGACGAGGACTTTTTATTCACATTCCGGTGATCGGAAAACGAAGGTTCGCAAGTAATATTTTCGCGCAAGCGGACAGGTTTGGAGTTGATAAGATATGGAAGCAAAGGCAGTTGCAAAATATATTCGGATGTCGCCGCAGAAAGTCAGATTGGTAGTTGATCTGATTCGAGGAAAGAAGGTGCAGGAAGCGCGTAATATCCTGCTTTTTACCAGGAAATACTCGGCGGGTATTATCGCCAAGGTGCTGAAGTCAGCTGTTGCTAACGCGGCACAGAATCCAAATATTGACGAAAATACGCTTTATGTTAAAGAGATATTTGTGGATCAGGGACCGTCGCTGAAAAGATGGCGGGCCAGAGCCCAGGGAAGAGCGGCGGGAATTAAGAAGAGAACGTCACATATAACCGTTGTCGTGGATGAAAAGTAGGGAGGAACGATATTGGGTCAGAAGGTTAACCCGGTAGGATTACGATTAGGTTACATTAAAAAGTGGCAGTCTGTATGGTTTGCCGAAAAGAATTATAGTCGAATGCTGCTTGAAGACTTAAAGGTCAGAAAGTACCTTAAGAAAAAGCTATATCATGCCGGTATTTCGCATATCGAAATTGAGCGGGCGGCGAATAAAGCCAAAGTGAATATTTATGCGGCCCGGCCCGGAGTCATCATCGGGAAAAAAGGCTCGGAAATAGAAAAGCTTAAGGTGGAAATTGAAAAATTTTCGCAGGCGGAAATTATTATCAATATTTTAGAGGTCCGAAAACCGGAAACGGATGCCCAGTTGGTGGCCGAAAATGTCGCCATGCAGCTTGAAAGAAGAGTTGCTTTCCGCCGAGCGATGAAAAAGTGTGTTGGTTATGCCCTGAAGTTCGGAGCCAAAGGAATCAAAATAACCTGTTCCGGAAGGCTTGGCGGCGCTGAGATTGCCCGATCGGAATGGTATCGTGAAGGTCGTGTGCCACTACATACCCTGAGGGCCGATATCGATTACGGTTTCATTGAAGCGCATACAGCTTATGGTTTAGTCGGCATTAAAGTGTTAATTTTTCACGGAGAGGTATTGCCAACAAAGAACGAAAAACAGTCATGAGTCCAGCAAGGGGATTTTTCTCGACCATGAAAGATCGCTGTGAAGGTAAACGGGAGTTATAAATTATGTTAATGCCAAAACGGGTAAAATATAGAAAATTGCAGAAAAACCGCATGGGAGGAAAAGCGACCAGAGGTGGCACCATTGCCTTTGGCGACTATGGACTACAAGCGGCTGAATGCGGATGGGTCTCCGCGAGGCAGATCGAGGCAGCGCGTGTTGCGATGACTCGTTATGTGAAGCGAGGCGGTAAAATCTGGATTCGGGTATTCCCGCACAAATCCATCACGAAGAAGCCTGCTGAAACTCGAATGGGCAAAGGCAAGGGAGCACCGGAAGGATGGGTGGCGGTGGTCAAACCCGGTTCGGTTCTCTACGAGATGGAAGGTGTAACGAGAGAAGTAGCCAAAGAAGCATTTCGCTTGGCATCTCATAAACTGGCCATTTCAACAAAGTTTTTAGCAAGGGAGATATCTGATGAAAATTAGTGAAGTCAGAGGTCTCGGTATTAACGAGCTTCAAATAAAAAATAGTGAATTAGTGGAAGAACTGTTTCGGTTGAAGATTAGGCATTCATCGGGTCAACTCGAATCAACCGCGACGCTGGGCCGCCTCCGTAAGGATATTGCCCGTATCGCAACGGTGCTGAAGGAAAAGGAGGCCGCAGATTAATATGGCTGAAAAAAGCAATAAACGCACGATTAAGGGCGTAGTGATCAGTGATAAGATGGACAAAACCATTGTGGTGAAAGCAGAAAGATTAGTCAAGCACTCTGTGTTTCACAAATACGTGCGCAGGCATGACAAATACAAAGCCCATGATGAACAGAATCAATGCAAGACGGGGGATAGCGTGTTAATCATTGAGGCGCGGCCGATGAGTAAGGACAAACGCTGGCGGATGCTGGAAATCCTGGAGAGAGCAAAATAAAAACTTGGCTTCGTAAGCAAGTGGCTTGTTATAATGGAGTTTATTTTATGATTCAGATGCAGACAATTCTAAATGTTGCCGACAATTCCGGTGCCAAGAGAGTCGCTTGTATTAAAGTGCTTGGTGGATCGAAGCGGCGTTACGCCTCCTTAGGCGATGTCATCGTCGTTGCAGTGAAAGAGGCGATTCCGAATTCCAAAGTGAAAAAAGGTGATGTGATGAAAGCGGTCATCGTCCGCACCGTGAAAGAAGTGAGACGGCCGGATGGTTCTTATCTAAAGTTTGATGACAACTCCGCTGTTCTCATTAGCAATCAGATGGAACCGATCGGGACAAGAATTTTTGGACCTGTTGCCCGTGAACTGAGAGCAAAGCAGTTTATGAAGATTATATCTCTGGCTCCAGAGGTTTTATAAGCCTGTTTTGAAGAGGGGAAAAATGAGTTTAGGCAGATTGAAAAAAGGAGATATGGTTAAAGTTCTTGCCGGTAAGGACAAAGGGAAGACCGGAAAGATTCTGAAAGCTATACCCGAGAAAAACAAAGTGGTCGTCGAGAAGATCAACGTGATCAAGAAGCATAAAAGGCCCGACCAAAAAAGCAAAGGTGGTGTCGTGGAAAAAGAGGCGGCGATGTGTGTCTCCAAGGTCAGCATCATTTGTGGCAAGTGCAAAGAAGCGGCCAGAATTAGAAGTCGTATCCTCGATGACGGCAAGAAGATTCGTATCTGTAGCAAGTGCAACGACGTAATCGATGTGGGTTAAGAAAAAATGGCAAGATTAAAGGAATATTATTTAAAAACAGTAGTGCCGGCTCTGGTCAAGGAATTTGACTACAAAAATCCCATGCAAGTGCCCAAAATGGATAAGATTGTTGTCAATATGGGTTTGGGAGAGGCTGTTTCCAATGTGAAAATCATTGACGGCGCCGTGCAGGAAATGGCGATGATCACAGGACAAAAGCCGGTGATCACGAAAGCGAAAAAATCCATAGCGACATTTAAACTTCGCCAGGGCATGCCGATCGGCTGCTCGGTGACCTTACGAAAAGAAGTCATGTACGAGTTTTTTGATCGTCTGGTGAACGTAGCGTTGCCGAAAGTTAGAGACTTTCGGGGAATATCGCAAAGCGCGTTTGACGGCAGGGGAAATTATTCCATTGGCCTTCATGAGCAAATCATTTTTCCTGAAATTGAATATGATAAAATCGAAAAGGTCAAGGGAATGAATATTACTATCGTAACGACGGCTCGGACGGACGAAGAAGCCCGTGTGTTGCTGAAGTTGATGGGTGTCCCCTTCAAGAATTAAACGAGGAAGCTCCGGAGGAATTTCGTGTGGCAAAAAAGTCATTAATAGCAAAAGCAAACAGGAAACCGAAATTTTCGGTCAGGGAGTATAACCGCTGTCAGATTTGCGGTCGGCCCCGAGCGTATTATAGAAAATTTGAAATGTGTAGAATATGTTTGAGGAAACTTTCCTTACAAGGTGAGCTTCCGGGTATGATAAAATCAAGTTGGTAATTTTAGTTAAGGAGAAAAAGCATGGGGATGACTGATCCTATTGCCGATATGCTGACAAGGATTCGAAACGGGAATAAAGCTCGTTTCAAAAATGTCAATGTTTACATGTCGCAAATGAATATGAATATTGCCAAAGTCTTGAAAGCGGCTGGATATATAAATAACTTTGACGTTATAAAGGATGAAAAGGGTCATCCGATGCTGAAGATCGCCCTTAAATATCCGGATGCAAAACGTACGGTGATAACCGACATCAAAAGAGTCAGCAAGCCTGGGCGGAGAGTATATGTTGCCGCTGATAGCATCCCGAAAGTGCTCAACGGTTTTGGTATTGCCATTCTTTCAACTTCACGCGGTGTCATCACCGATCAAGAAGCCAGAGAATCCAATGTCGGCGGCGAAGTTCTTTGTAATGTTTGGTAATTAAACTTATATTTTAAACGGGAGTTCTTGTTCATGTCGAGAATAGGTAAAAAACCGATCACTTTCCCAAAGAATGTAAAAATCAGCCAAAGTGGCGGTATTGTTAAAGTCGAAGGGCCCAAGGGCACGTTGTCTTCGAAATTGCCCGATGGCATTTCGATGGTCGTTTCCGAAAATAATTTGGACATTGAGCGAAAATCAGACGATCGTATAGTGCGGTCATGTCATGGCTTAGCCAGAACGTTGATCAACAACATGGTGATCGGTGTCAGTACCGGCTTTGAAAAGGGACTGGAAATATCCGGCGTTGGTTATCGTGCGGAAGTTACCGGCTCGACCTTAAAAATGGTTTTAGGTTTTTCCAGTCCTGTGCAATACAGCATTCCCAAAGGGATCGATGTGAAGGTGGATAAACAGATTAATCTGGTTGTTTCCGGAATTAATAAGGAACTTGTTGGCCGGGTGGCCTCGGAAATTCGGTCGCTGAAAAAGCCTGAGCCATATAAAGGCAAGGGTATTAAATATGTGGGTGAGTATATTCGGCGTAAGGCCGGTAAGTCGGCGGCTAAATAAGAGTTTAAAAATTATATTGCCTTAAAGAGGTAGAACATTGGCTTCCAAAAAGACACTAAAAATCAGAGATAAAAGAGAGAAGAGAGTAAGGGGCAAACTTACAGGAACATCGGAGCGGCCGCGTCTTTCTGTTTTTCGTTCGGATAAACACATCTACGCTCAGGTCATCAACGACGCTCAGGCAGCAACCATTGCAACAGCTTCTACTTTGAGCAAAGAACTGGCCGGTAAACTCAAGGGGATCAAGAAAGTTGATGTGGCCAAGGAGGTGGGCAAGTTGATTGCAATGCGGTTGCAGGCCTTGGGTGTGGAAAAAGTCGTTTTTGATAGGGGAAGATTTCTCTATCACGGCCGCGTGAAAGCTTTGGCTGATGCTGCGCGGGAAAATGGTCTTAAATTTTAAACCAAGCTTAGTGCATAGAATTCATGATAAGGGAAGAATCGTTGGATAAGAAAGAAATGAAAGATGTGGAGCTCCTCGACCGAGTTATAGCCATTAATCGTACGGCAAAAGTCGTTAAGGGAGGAAGGCGGTTTCGTTTCAGTGCGATCGTAGTTGTCGGTGACGGCAAGGGTTCGATCGGAGCTGGGTTGGGCAAAGCACATGAAGTTCCCGAAGCGATCCGCAAGGGGATGGAAATGGCCAAGAAGAACATGGTTAAAGTTGCGGTTGCTAACAAAACAATCCCTTATGAAGTTCTTGGAAAATTCGGGGCGGGTAAAGTATTGTTGAAACCGGCATCGGAAGGAACGGGGTTAATCGCCGGCGGTGCAGTAAGAGCCGTTTTGGAGGTTGCCGGCGTTCATAATATTTTGACAAAATGCTTAGGTTCACACAATCCGCACAATCTGGTCAAGGCTACTGTACAAGGGCTTTGTCAGTTGAAAGATCCGGCGGAAATTGCCGCTCAGAGAGGCAAGTAAAAAAATTGACGAGGGTGTTTATACAGTGGGCAAAATGTTAAAAATTAAAATGGTGAAAAGTGTAATTACCCGGCCGGAAAAGCAGAGAAAAATTATCCGCGGCTTGGGATTGAAAAAATTAAACAGCACGGTGACTCTGGTGGATACCCCGGAGATTCGCGGCATGATTAATAAAGTTATCCACCTTGTTTCTGTGGAAGAGTCAAAGGAGTAGGTTATGGATTTAAGTTCTCTGAAAGCGCCCCCCGGAGCGACAAAGAAAAGAAAAAGAGTCGGCCGTGGTGACGCGTCCGGCCACGGAGGAACATCGGGTAAAGGCCATAAGGGCCAGAATGCCCGTTCAGGTGGTTATACAAGAGATGGTTTTGAAGGCGGTCAAATGCCAATGTCGCGGAGATTGCCGAAAAGAGGGTTTAGAAATCCCTTCAGAGAAAGTTATGTTGCTATAAATCTGATGGATTTATGTCGTAAATTTGAAAAGGGTTCCATCATTGATGAAGCGGCAATTTTAGCAAGCGGACTTGTTAAAAAGAAAAGTGACGGTATTAAGATTCTGGCAAAAGGCAATATTGATTTTCCGGTGACTGTCAAAGTAGCTAAAATTAGTGCAGCAGCGAAAATAAAAATAACCGCCGCAGGCGGATCTGTTGAAGAGGTAATGTGACTTGCTAGAGGGATTAGGCGGCGTTTCTAAAATACCTGAATTACAGAGAAGAATTCTGTTTACCATGCTTCTCCTGGCGGTTTACCGTGTTGGTGTGTTCATTCCAACTCCCGGAATTGACAATACGGCATTGCTGGCATTTTTTGACCAAGCCAGAGGGTCTATGCTGGGATTGATGGATTTATTTGCCGGCGGCGCGCTGAGCACATTTTCCATTTTCGCTTTGGGTATCATGCCCTACATTACATCGTCGATTATCATCAACCTGCTGACCGTCGCCATTCCCCACTTGGAAAAACTTTCCAAAGAGGGTGAAAACGGACGTAGAAAAATTACGCAGTACACTCGCTACGGCACCGTCGGACTGAGTATCGTTCAGGGATTCGGTATTGCCTGGGGATTGCAGCAAATGGCCAGTCCTTCCGGGGCCCCGATTGTTTTAAATGCCGGCTGGTCTTTTATATTAATGACTATTATTACGCTCACGTCCGGCACAGCATTTTTGATGTGGCTCGGTGAGACCATTACGGAAAAGGGTATCGGTAATGGGATATCGCTGATAATATTTGCAGGAATTGTGTGTAATTTGCCTGGGGCAATCGGAAACACTTGGAGTTTGTATTCGTCCGGAGAATTACATTTCATAGTTTTGCTTTTGTTAGCGGTATTTATGATCGCCGTGATTGGAGCGATCGTTTATGTGGAAGCGGCGCAAAGAAGAATTCCGGTGCAATATGCAAAGCGCATCGTGGGAAGAAAAATGTACGGCGGACAGACAACCCATTTGCCGCTTAAAATTAATTCTGCCGGTGTTATTCCGCCGATTTTTGCATCATCGGTGATCATGTTCCCGGCGACCATCGCTAATTTTGCTCCGCAGGGTTGGATGCAGACTGTAGCCGGACTTTTAAAACCAGGACAGGTTGGGTATGAAGTTCTTTTTGTGGCGCTGATCTTCTTCTTCTGCTTCTTCTATACGGCAGTCACCATTAAGCCGGATGATATGGCGGAAAATATGAAAAAATATGGCGGTTATGTTCCGGGAATTAGGCCCGGTAAGAAGACTGCAGAGTATATCGAAGAAATTCTGGAAAGGTTGACTTTTAGTGGGGCTGTCTATGTTTCCATTATTTGTGTATTGCCAAGTGTGTTGATTTCTCAATTAAATACACCTTTTTATTTCGGCGGCACATCGCTCCTCATTGTTGTTGGCGTAGCGATGGATACGGCGAGCCAAATTGAATCACATTTACTAACCCGTCAATATGAAGGGTTTATGAAAAAAGGACACATTGCTCGTAGGCGATAAAAAATATTATTTTAAGGTTGGGGCTCATGGTCATTCTGAAGCAGCCGGATGAAATCGATAAAGCCAGAGCAAGTAACCGTATTGTTGCAGAAGTATTGAACGTCCTTCGCGAAAAAGTAAAACCGGGTGTGACGACCAGAGAGTTGGATAAAATAGCTGAAGGTGTCACTGAAAAAAGAAGAGCAAAACCGGCGTTTAAAGGTTATCGAGGTTACCCATTTTCGCTTTGTACCTCGGTTAATGATGAAGTGGTTCATGGGATGCCTTCGAATCGTATTTTAGTTGAAGGCGATATTATTGGACTTGATTTTGGCATTTATCATCAAGGACTTTATGGTGATGCGGCGATAACGCTTCCTGTCGGGAAGATTGACGAGCAGGCGGCCAATCTGATGAGGGTAACTGAGCAGAGTTTATATTCGGCAATAAACCAGGTCTGCGCTGGAAACCGTCTTGGAGATATATCGGCGGCGGTTCAGGAAACAGTAGAAGCAGCGGGTTATTCCATTGTCAGGGATTTTGTCGGTCACGGTGTTGGCAAGAGTTTACATGAAGACCCGCAGATTCCTAATTTTGGAAAAAAAGGACGAGGAATCGAGCTGAAAAAAGGGATGATTTTGGCCATCGAACCGATGGTAAATGCAGGGCAATATAAAGTAAAGATTTTATCAGATGGTTGGACGGTGATTACAGCGGATGGGAGTTTATCGGCTCATTTTGAGCATTCGGTGGCAATCACTGATAACGGGCCGGAGATATTAAGTAAATTAAATTAATTAGTTTCTTAATTTAAACGGCAGGAATGAAATAGTATAAATGTATGGCCAAAGAGGAAGCAATAGAAGTTGAAGGTCGGGTTCTCGAGCCCCTGCCGAATGCCATGTTTCGGGTAGAACTGGAAAACGGGCATAAGGTTTTGGCGCATATATCCGGCAAAATGCGAATGCATTTCATTAAAATATTGCCTGGGGACAAAGTGACGGTAGAACTATCCCCATATGATTTGACCCGGGGACGGATCACTTACAGGACGAAATAAAAATATTTTTTTACCGAGGATAAGGAGTTAGCAGCGTGAAAGTTAGATCGTCAGTGAAAAAAATATGCGAGAAGTGCAAAATTGTTAAACGCAAGGGTATTTTGCGTGTTATTTGTGAAAACCCAAAACATAAGCAGCGTCAGGGCTAGTTTTAAACATTTCAGGAGGTTATAGGTGGCACGAATTTCAGGTGTTGATTTACCGAAAAACAAGAGAATGGAAGTTGCCTTAACTTATATTTATGGTATCGGCAAGACAAGGGCAAAGCAGATCCTGAAAGATTCGGGTGTTAGCCCGGATACAAAAACTGACCAGCTCGCCGACTCCGAAATATCGGCGATCAGGGGCATTATCGATAAAGAGGGTAAGGTGGAGGGTGATCTCCGCCGAGAAATATCCATGTCGATTAAACGCCTGATGGACATTGGCGCTTACCGTGGCTTACGCCACCGTAAAGGACTTCCGACAAGAGGGCAGAGGACACATACCAACGCAAGGACCAGAAAAGGACCGAGAAGAGCAATCGCAGGCAAGAAAAAGTAGCTGGAATTAATTTTCGACCGGAGGAGAAATGGCGAAAGCAGTCAGAAAGACAGGTAAGAAAAAAGAAAAGAAAAATATCACGGAAGGGGTTGCCCACATTCAATCCACTTTCAATAATACCATAATTACGATTACGGACATGACCGGCAACGTCATTTCATGGTCATCATCAGGATTACAAGGTTTCAAGGGTTCACGCAAGAGTACGCCTTTTGCCGCACAGATGGCCGCGGAAGACGCGGTGCGCAAAGCCAAAGACCAGGGCATGCGACGGGTTCAAGTTTACATCAAAGGTCCGGGCGCAGGACGGGAGTCGGCATTGCGTTCTTTGCAGCTGGCCGGATTGACCATTACCATGATACGCGACGTCACGCCTGTTCCGCATAACGGTTGCAGACCGCCGAAGCGGCGCAGGGTATAAGATAAATATTTTTAGAATGATTGAAGACTAAAGGGAGGCGTTTTTTTGGCAAGATATACGGATTCCTCATGCAGGTTGTGTCGCCGGGAAGGCTTGAAGCTTTTTTTGAAGGGCGATCGTTGTTATTCGGAGAAATGCTCTTTTGAAAGAAGGGGCTTCGCTCCGGGAGATCATGGTCAGTCCCATAAGAAGCAGCAGTCGGACTATGGAACTCAGTTGCGCGAAAAGCAAAAGCTCAAAAGAATGTATGGGCTTTTAGAAAAACAGTTTCACGGCTACTTTGAAAAAGCCGATCGGCAAAAGGGTATCACGGGTACGAATTTGCTGGTGCTTCTGGAACGCAGACTGGACAACATGGTTTTTCGCCTTGGTTTTGCCAATTCGAGAGTTGAGGCAAGACAGTTGATCAGCCACAGCCATTTTCTGATTAACGGCAAAGCGGTCAATATCCCTTCGTACCTGCTGAAAGCTGGTGATGAAGTCACCATTAAAGAAGGCTCTCGTAAGATTAATCGGATACTCGAAGCAATGGAAACCGTCGCGAGACGTGGTGTGCCACATTGGCTGGGATTGGATAAAGATAACTTTAAAGCGACCATTAAAATGCTGCCGGTTCGTGAAGATATAACGATGCCGGTACAGGAACAGCTTATTGTAGAACTTTATTCGAAGTAAGCAAATAAAATATTTAGTAAACCAGCTAGAGGGTGGGTTTGATTATGCAGAGAAACTGGTCGAGTTTGATTCGTCCCAAACGTGTTGACGTTGATGAAGCAACGCATACACGGTTCTATGGAGAATTTACAATTCAGCCTCTGGAAAGAGGATTTGGAGTAACGCTGGGCAACGCGTTAAGAAGGGTGCTTTTGTCTTCCATTCAGGGTGCGGCGATTACTTCCATAAAAATTGACGGTGTCTTACATGAATTTTCTACGATTCCTGGAATCAAGGAAGACGTCACAGATGTTATTTTGAATCTGAAGGGTGTTCGCTTTAAACTGGGGGTGGCGGATACAAAAGTCGTGAGATTTAATGTGATCAGCGCCGGAGTCGTTACAGCAGGCGACATCGTTACGGATGGAACGATTGAGGTTTTAAATGCCGATCATTACATCGCCACCATGTCCGGCGGCGGTGCATTTAGCGCGGAAATGGTCGTGAAGATGGGCAAAGGATATACGGCCGCGAGGAAGGAATTGGAATCCGATCAGCCGGAGGGGACTATTAATATAGACGCAATTTTTTCACCGATCAAAAAAGTGAACTACGTGGTGTCTCACGCCCGCGTCGGCCAAATCACGGATTATGACAAATTGGTAATGGAAGTCTGGACGGACGGTAGTTTGAATCCGGGCGATGCCATCGCTTATGCAGCAAAAATATTAAAACAGCAATTGGATGTATTCATTAATTTCGAAGAAGTTGACGAAGAGATTTTGCCGGAAAAGGAAGATGAAAAAGGAAATGTTAACGAAATTCTGACGAGGTCCGTTGAAGATCTGGAACTTTCCGTTCGTTCAGCCAATTGCCTGAAAAATGCGGGGATAAATACGATTGGCGAATTGGTGCAGAAGACAGAAGCGGATATGCTTAAAACAAAGAATTTCGGCCGCAAGTCACTCTCCGAAATAAAGGATATCCTGAACGAATATGGTCTTGTTTTTGGTATGAAGCTGGATATCAATCCGTAAAAGACAGCAACATGAATCAAGTGGCATGGCGCAAAACACGATTTGATTAATCATCAGGATTTGACAGTCAGGAAAGGAAAATTTAGCAATGTATCATGGTAAGGCGGGCAGAAAATTAGGACGAACGTCCAGCCATCGGGAAGCCATGTTTCGCAATATGGTGACATCGATTATAAAACATGAAAGTATTCGGACGACGGATACAATGGCCAAGGAAGTACGTAAGCTGGCGGATAAGATGATCACGCTGGGCAAAAAAGGCGACCTCCACGCGCGGCGTCAGGCGTTATCGATTATCCGGGATAAAGACATGGTCGGCAAACTTTTCGGGGAATTGACCGAACGATTCCGTAATCGGGCTGGCGGTTATACACGCATTGTCAAGGTTGGATACCGTTTCGGTGATAACGCACCTGTTTCCATTCTGGAGTATCTTCCTGATGAGAAAAAGAAAGAAAAAGCAAAGCCGAAGGCAAAAGCAAAAGTAAAAATGGCTGAATAACAAATAATATTAAACAAAAAAAGGCAGGGTGAAAACCCTGCCTTTTTTTGTGATTGTTTTTTAAATATAAAAAATGTATTAACTCACAGAACATGAAGTTAGAATTAAGATTCAGTCAAATTGGCCGTATGAGAGAAAGGTCATGATTTTCCTGAAAAATACCAATAAATATTCAACTTAGTGGAAGGAAGATTCGTTATGGCAGAAAAAAAAATCGGCGAAGTGGTTAAATTCTTTGCGAAGCCTTCGGTTGCTGCTGTTCATCTAACGGAAGGTGAATTGAAGGTTGGTGACAGCATTAAATTTTCAGGCCACACCACTGAATTTATAGATGTTGTTCAGTCGATGGAAGTGGATAATAACTCAGTGCAAAAAGCTGTTGCCGGTGATTCCATTGGCCTCAAGGTATCAGACCGTGTGCGACCCGGCGATGAAGTATTTATAGTTATGGCTGATTAGTTATCGGCTGGCATTATTGTTTTTGATGGAAGACAGCTCACAATGCCGTTGATGATAATATCTTCAAAAATATTGTAATGTGGCTTGTGAACATGGCGAAAATACTGATAGTGGATGATGAACAGGATATTGTGGAACTCATATCCTACAATCTGGAGAAGGAAGGATTTACCACGATCAAAGCTTATGACGGCGGAGACGTTCTCAAAATCGTTAAGACTCAAAAACCAGATCTTATTATCCTGGATCTAATGCTCCCCCACATGAACGGTCTGGACATCTGCAGAGCTATCCGCAGAGATTTCGAGACAGCGAGCTTGCCGATTATTATGCTTACGGCAAAAGCCGATGAGGTGGATAAGATTATTGGGTTGGAAATCGGTGCGGATGATTATATAACCAAACCCTTCAGTGTCAAGGAATTGGTGGCGCGAGTGCGGTCGATTTTCCGTCGTATTCAGGAAGGGAACAAACAGGCGACCCAGGAAACATTGGAATTGAACGGGCTGGCCATCAACTATATATCCTGCGTAGTGCATGTGAACGGCAGGGCCGTCAATTTGAGTCCCACTGAACTTAAACTTCTTTTCTTCCTGTCCCGCAATCCCGGCCGGGTTTATTCGAGAGACCAGATTCTGGATCATGTATGGGGCGATGGTACGTTCATCACTGATCGCGCAGTGGATGTTCATGTCCGGAGGTTGCGCAGTCAGATTGAAAAGGATATGGAAGAACCGCGCTATATTTTAACTGTCCGCGGTTTTGGCTATAAATTTGCTGAAGTCAAATAAATTCCATGTCCTTGGTGATGATACTAATGTGTTTTTCGATATGAAAATAAACATTAGTTCTTTATTCCTCCAATATGAGATTATTGTTCAAAATTTCATATATTGATTACTGACGTGATATTAATAAAAAACCCCGGGAGATTATACTCATCCCCGGGGGTTGCAGTAAATTAGCACTTAAACAACATCCTTGTCGCTTAGAACGTCAGCGTCAACTTATTGATAACCAAGAAATCGTTGCTCAGTTCATTGGCATCTGAGGTACCTTTATAGTACTTACCGGTGAAGAGGTAACCAGCGCCCAGCATATAGGACAGGTTATTGGTGATCTTGTATGTGGCGGTTAAATCAACTTCATAACCATAATCGTTGTTGATGAATCCTGCCGGTTTCCTGTCTGCCTGCGCATAGGAAAGGGACGCCCTGATATCCAATTTGGAAATCGGTTTCAGGCCGCCTCTGGCTTGGAAGAAATAACCGTTAGCCATGGCGGTATCCTGAGCAGCCGCATTATAACCGGCCAAGCCACCTGCCCATTGAGTCCGTTCGTAGTTCCACATAATCAGGCAGGGGCTCCAGTCACGACCGCCACTGATGATTCCACCTTCGATTTTATCAGTGGTTCCGGGATCAT
>CAIVDK010000420.1 GCA_903904655.1 uncultured delta proteobacterium
CGCCCTTGAGGATATGACGACCCATAAGAACTACCGGAGCGCCTTCCCTCTAGGTGAGGCCCTCGAAGACATATCAACCAATAGCGGCATGAAGTACGACCCCGAGGTCGTGGCCGCCTGTCTGAGATTGTTTCGGGAAAAAGGGTTTAGGTTCGAGTGAATGGTGATGAAGGCAGTGCATAGTTGAGGATAGACAGGATAAAGCTCCGGCGTCGTATTTGAGAATCCAAGTCATGATTTTTAAGTGAAGGGTCGTATGCCTTTTTTAAAAACAATAATTGCTGTAGTCGTACTGACGGCGCTAGGTTACCTGGGCAATGTCGTAAGCCTGCCGGTGGCCTTCAGCGTCAATTTCCTGTTCGGCAGCATTTTTGTGATCATCGCGGTCTCTTTATTTGGCCCACTGCTGGGGGGGCTCTCGGCGTTGATCGCGTCAAGCTACACCGTCATCATCTGGAACCATCCCTACGCCATTGTCATTTTTGTCTGCGAAGCGCTTTGGGTGGGTTTCTTTTTGAAAAGAAAATACACAAACATCGTGCTCATTGACGCGGCTTATTGGCTGGTCATCGGATTGCCCTTAGTTTTCATTTTTTATTTCGGCGTCATGTCGCTTGGCTTTCAGAGCACCGCAATCATTTTTCTGAAACAGTCCACCAATGGGATTCTCAATGCCTTGATTGCCACCATCCTGATCAGCCATCTTCCCTGGCAGAAGTGGCTCCGCTTCACCTCGGTCAGGCAAAAGGTTCCTTACAGCCAGATTATTTTTCAGTTGACTTCCACTTTTCTCATGATTCCCCTGATCGGGATGCTGATTTTTACAAACTATCAGGAAGCCAAAACAATTCAGACAGTAGCCGGTGAGCTGCTTGTTGCTGAATCCAAAGAGGCAAGCGACCTTATTCATTCCTGGCTTGAACGCCATATCGTCGCAGTCGAAACCATCGCCAAACTCGGCAAGGACCATCATTTTCAGCCCTCGGAAAAACTGCAGTCTTCCCTTGGGCAGATCAATTCATTGTTCACGGACTTTCATACCGTGTTTATCGCGGACAATAAGGCAACGACCGTTGCTTTTATTCCGGCAATCAACGAAAAGGGAGAAAAGACCATCGGGATTAATTTCTCTGACCGAGAATCGTTTAAACAACTGAAAAGCACATTAAAGCCTGTCATCTCCAATGTTTTTCAGGGGCGGGGAGGCGTTTTCGTGCCCATTTTTTCAATCAGCGTCCCCATCATCGAAGAGGGGAAACTTTTGGGATTCGGGCAGGGGGCCGTGAATCTCGATAAAATGCGCAACTTACTTGACCAAAGCTCCTACCGTAACGACGTTGTTTTAACCGTTATCGATCAGCACGACAATATTGTGTGTAGCACAAACCCCTTGAATCCCTCCCTGACGCCAATCAAACAAAAATCAGGGGGACAGACGCTGATGATTGGAAAGGACGTTGGTCTTTGGACCCCGAGTAGCAAAAAGAATATTTCCATTATGGATGTATGGAAGGACGCCACCTATTTTGTCACCCTTCCCATTGCCGGTACGAAATGGACATTGCTGACCGAGGCGTCTGTCGCCCCCCTGCAGGGGTATCTCTACCAGGCGACCATTGTGAACCTGATCCTGATTTCCTGCCTATTTGTCGTTGCAATAATCTTATCCCAGATCGTGGGCAAGCGGCTGGTGAGAACACCGGTAAGGCTGGCGGCGATTTCGCGGGATATTCCCATAAAACTTGAAAAACATTCCGAACTAATCTGGCCTGTGAGCAACATCTCGGAAATGCATTTTCTCATTGAAAATTTCAAGGAAACGACGGAGGCGCTGAGCCTGCAATATCAAAATATCAAAGATACTAACATCCATCTGGAAGAAAGGGTGCAGAGGCGGACAACAGAACTGCGGGAGAGCGAGGCTAAATACCGTTTAATTGCGGAAAACACGGCTGACCTGATATCGATTATGGATAGGAACCTGCGCTTTACCTATGTCAGTCCGGCCAGCATGCGTCTCCTTGGATTCACCGCTGAGGAGGCCATGGAGCGGACCCTTGAGCAGGTCTTAACCCCTGAATCCATGCGGCTTTGCCTGACGGTCTTTGAAAAAGAGATGCAACTGGAGGCCAGTGGAACGGCTGATCCCGACAGAACGCGCATCTTGGAGTTGGAAGAATACAAGAAGGATGGATCCATTATCTGGGTGGAGGTCAATCTCTCCTTTATACGCGATAATGACCGCAAGCCCATCAATATTCTCATCGTGTCCCGCGACATCACCGTCCGAAAGCGGGCGGAGGAAAAACTGCGGGAGAGCGAGAATCGGTTCCGCCAACTGGCCGACTCGACTTGGGAAGGAATCATGATTCATAGGGAAGGTATAATCTTGGATATCAATGAATCGATTTTAAAAATGTCTGGATGGCAGTCTGAAGAGATCATAGGTAAAAGCGTTCTTGAGCTTCTTGCATCTGAATCGATAGAATCTGCGTTGCAGATACTTAAGAAAAGTGTTGATACACCTCAAATATACCTTGAGGCAATGGGGCTAAGAAAAGACAAAACCGTCTTTCCTATAGAAGTATTGGGAAGACCGATCAGATATAAAGATCTTGATGCGAGAGTGATAGCCATCAGGGATCTCACCGAGCGCAAGCATTTGGGAGAGGCGTTGCGGGAGAGCGCGGAGAAATACAAGAGTCTGGTGGAAAACATCAACGATGTCATCTATGAAATAGACCGTCAGGGTGTGGTCATTTATATTAGTCCGGTTGTCAGGGATATAATGGGATACAGCCAGGCTGATGTTATCGGGAAGAACTTTATCGAGTTTGTATACGAAGATGACCGGAGTCGTCTGATAGAACGGTTTTTTGAGCTCAACGACGGTATAGAATATCCATTTGATTATAGATTGATCAGCAAATCAGGCGATATCATATGGGTACGGACAAAAACCAAACCCCTCATGGAAGGCGATAGTTTTAATGGTGCTCGTGGAACGCTTATCGACATCACAGACCGCAAGCAGGCGGAAGCTGCCTTGCGGGAGAGCGAGGAAAGATTTCGCAGCATTACCGAGAGCTTGCAGGAAGCTGTGTGGTATGCTGATCTTTCGGGGAAATTCATCTTCCTGAGCCCAATCATGGCCCACATTTATGGTCGGCCGTTATCAGATATGAAGGCCAACCCGGACTTCTGGGTCGAGGCTTCTCATCCTGAGAACCAAGCCTCGGTCCTCGCCTCGAAAGAGGCGCTACTCCGCGATGACCACGCTGAATTGGAATACCGAATCATTCTGCCGGACAGTACGGTACGGTGGATTGCCGATCGGAAGCTCCTTTTACGGAACGAACACGGGGAACCATGCCAAATAGCCGGCATTGTTTCTGACATCACCGAGCGCAAGCAGGCGGAGGAGAAGATCCAGGCATCGCTGCTGGAGAAGGAGACGATGCTGAAGGAGATTCACCACAGGGTGAAGAACAACCTTCAGGTGATTTCAAGCCTGCTCAATATTCAGTCCTCCCATTTGCAGGATGAAAAAGCAAAAGAGGCGCTCCAGGAAAGCATAGAACGTGTAGGAACCATGGCCTCTATTCATACCCAGCTCTATGAGTCGGAAGATCTGACCAGGATTGATTTTGGCAGCTTTATCGGGGAATTGATCGGCAACATCAGACAGGTCTACGGAAGGGCTGAGTCCCCTGTTGGGATCAAGGTAGATGCCGATGAGATAAGCCTGGGCATAGAAACTTCAATCCCCTGCGGCCTGATCCTGAATGAACTGGTCTCCAACGCCCTGAAACATGCCTTCCCGGAAGGGAGGAAAGGGGAGCTCCATATCCGAATGCGATCGGAGGACAAACGGATGACTCTTACGGTTCAGGATAACGGGATCGGCTTTCCCGAGTCGATTGATTTAACGAAACTGAAATCCCTGGGCATGGACCTGGTGAATATCCTGGTGAGGCAGATGAAAGGCAAGATGGATATGCGGGTTGACGGTGGAACGACATGGACCATTACATTTCCGGTAAAGGATGAAAGAGAGTGGCAAAATGGATAAGAAGAAAATCATGATTGTTGAGGACGAGGCAATCGTTGCCCAAGACCTTGCCCGGCAACTGACGGATCTGGGCTATGACGTGGTTGCCACCGCTTACTCCGGGGAGGAGGCCGTGGCAAAAATCGGGGAGGTTCATCCCGACCTGGTGCTGATGGATATCGTTTTGGCCGGAAGGATGGATGGCATCCAGGCAGCCGAAAAGATAAAAGCGATCGCCGATATACCGGTAGTCTATCTGACCGCTTATTCAGATCAAAAAACACTTGGCCGGGCGAAGATCTCC
>CAIVDK010000421.1 GCA_903904655.1 uncultured delta proteobacterium
GCCATAACCAGCGCCGCCGCGATCGTTTCTAGCGGCGGCGTTATTGCTTATCCCACCGAAACCATTTACGGCCTGGGTGTGGATGCCACAAACGAACAAGCCATCCGCAGGATTTTCGAAATCAAAGGCCGGAATTTTGCGAATCCCATCTCTGTAATCATCGGCAATGCCCAAGGCGTTTACCCGCTAGTCCGCAAAGTCACCGACACCGCCCAAAAGTTGATGGACGCTTTCTGGCCGGGTCCGCTCACCATCGTATTTGAATCCGCCGATTCCGTATCGCCGCTCCTCACGGCCAACACCGGCAAGATCGGCATTCGGCTGTCCAGTCATGACGCCGCCCGTAAAATCGCCAACGCGACCGGGAAACCTCTGACCGCAACCAGCGCGAATCTGTCCGGCGAACCTGAATGCATGGACGCGGATCAGGTCATCCAGCAAATCGGCGACAAAATCGATGCCGTGGTTGATCTGGGGAAAACAAGCAGTCTGCTTGCTTCCACGATTATTGATGCCTCTTGCGACCCTGCCGAAATCTTCAGGCAAGGTGTTATTTCCAGAGAAATCATCCAGAAGTTTATCCATTTAAAATAGAGCAAATCTTTCTTTTTAATCCAAAATATTATAAATATGCCTGTACAGTTTTCATGTTAGCAGCAAATAGAAAAGTCCTATTTTGTAGCACATGATATGTCCACTTTTACCATACTTAAGGAAAGGGGCGGAGGGCGTAGCCCGGAGCCCCTTTCCTTCGGTTTTGGCGAGCGGCGGACTTACGCTGCCTTTGCTTTTTTCTTTGTTTTCAGATTTCCTTTTTCATCATAATCAGCCAGTTTCCGTGGACCATGAAAAATGGCCAGGGAACCGTCTGTGTAGCGATGGACTTTAACTCTAACTCTGACGTAATGACAACGATACTGGTCAGGTGGAATCTGTAAGATTATCCCGTCAAAACTGACACAATTATCGGGGCTGACCGTTCGTTCTTGATGCTCACAAAGCGTGTCCTCGATATGAGTTCCCACCCAAGGAACAAAAGCGACACCTTCCTCCAATGGTTCCTTGGTGAACTCTTTATTGAATGCCGGCTGATACACTTTTTTCAGGTAACGGTTGGCTGCGTCCATGGTGGTGATGTTATGTGCGGCAAGCTCTTGGGGAAGTCTGCCTTGATGCGTACGGAACATTCTTTCGCTTCGGCCTCTTGCTTCTGGAGAATAAGCAGGAATCATCTCAATGCCTAACTGTTGCATGGCCCGACCGAACTGGGTGAGTTGGGTTTTGCTAACCTTGCCTCCTTCTTTCGGCGTATACCAGTAATGACTGCCTCTGTCCGTATAAATTGAACTGAATAGACCCTTTTTAAGAATCACTTCCTGTACACCCTGAAAGCTGCTGTCCGTTCCCTCTTCATAAACAAAAAACATGCTGTATTGTTCACTTGTTGCGTCATCCATCGTTACGATCAAATCCCACTGCTTGCCTGGAACCCATTCATGTTGGCTTCCGTCTTGATGTATCATCATCCCTGGCAAGGGA
>CAIVDK010000422.1 GCA_903904655.1 uncultured delta proteobacterium
CCACTTTTTAATTTATTTTTCCATCAAAAGATGGAATCAATGAATGGAACAACAGCATGGCCACACCGTTAGAAAAAGCCCGTAAGGACCCCGAGTCCATGAAAGCCCGCATCCTCCATATCGCCCGCCGTTTTTTCGGTGAATACGGTTATCACGGAACCACCACCCGCATGATTGCCAAAGAGGCAGGCATCGACATCTCCACGCTGCATTATCACTGGGGGGACAAGAAGGATCTTTACGAAGCCGTCATCGTCGACATTAATAAGGATCTCGGACAGAAATTGATGGCTCTCGAGAAACGCATCCACGGCCTTCCTCTCGATCAACGCATGGCTATCGCGATTGATGCCATGACGGATTACCTGTTTAAATTCCCGGAAGTATCCAACCTCGTCCTTTTCCACTATTTCAGTAAAACCCGTGATGCTCTTGATCTGCGGGTTCCTGAATTTACCGCCGATATTGCCCGCTCCATGGGCCTGACCCGGGACAGAAAAACCACATCGCCACGAGCCAAAATTGAAGTATTGGCTGTTATGAATGCCATCCATAATTTTATTTCCGGGGAAAAATTCTTCCGCCCCATCGTGAATTTGAACCGGAAGGACTACATTTCAATCGTCAAGGAAACTTTAAAATTTGTCCTGATCGGGTCTTTCGTAGAGCGTGAAAAAAAACAAAAGTCGTCCTAATGGCCCTGTTTTGATCCTATCTCCCTTAAACAAGAGGGAATCAAAGATAGTCAAGGAGGATGTTATGGAGATTGCGAAACGCACGGCGTTAGTAACAGGAGGTGCTTCCGGTCTGGGAGCGGCGGCAGTAAGGCGAATCGTCAAGGCCGGCGGAAATGTAGCCATATTCGATGTCCAGCAGGAAAAAGGCAATGCGCTGGCTGACGAGCTGGGCCAGAGCGTACTTTTCTGTCTGACCGACGTAACCAGCGAAGAAAGCGTAAACAGGAGTCTCGCCAGGGCCAGAGAGCATTTCGGCGGCATTCACTTCTGTGTCAACGCCGCCGGAACAGGATGGGTCGAACGAACCGTCTCTAAAAACGGCCCCCATTCCCTGCCCGTTTTTGAGCAGATCCTCCGCCTCAACCTTCTGGGCACTTTCAATGTCGCCAGCAAGGCCGCTTTCGCGATGAGCGCGAACGAACCGAATGACAAAGGCGAAAGGGGTGTGATCGTCAATGTATCCAGCACGGCAGCATTCGATGGCCAGATCGGCCAGGCCGCTTACGCCGCCTCCAAAGGAGCGGTAGTCGGTATGACCCTGCCGATGGCCCGGGATCTTGCCGGTCTTGGGATTCGTGTCGTTACGATCGCGCCGGGACTTTTTAACACGCCGCTTTTAGCCATGCTGCCCGAAGAGGCTATCAAGGCCCTGAACAATTCCGTTCCTTTCCCCAAGAGAATCGGCGACCCGGACGAATTCGCCCTGCTCATCGAGCAGATCTTCTTGAATCCCTATTTAAACGGCGAGGTCATCAGGCTGGATGGGGCTCTTCGCATGGCGCCCAAATAGGAGTGAAGCCCGCTGTAACAAAACAGCGTCATTGATGGAAAAAGTGCTACCGGCATTGGGACACATGTCTTTGCAGTCCCTGAAGTTTCTTATAGCAAGTTGCTTTCAAAAATTGAGATATGAATTTTTGAAAGCTTACTTGGTATTATGCCCGGTAAATCAACCTTTTGATATTTGATAGCTACTTGGTATTAGGAGGAAATCATGAAAGAAAAAGTTTACATCATCGGCGTGGGAATGATTCCGATCAGCAAGATGGCCGGAACATATGAATCCATGTGCGCAGAGGCCATCCGGGAAGCGATGGAGGACGCAGGCCTGAGTTATGAAGGTGATAAAGACGCCATCGGGGGAATCTGGTATGGCAATTGTGTTCAAGGCATGCTCACCAGTCAGCATTGTGTTCGCGGGCAGGTGGTGCTCCGTCGCCTGAATTTTGAGAAAATGCCTATCGTCAATGTGGAGAATGCCTGTGCCACAGCGACAACGGCTCTGAATCAGGCCGTGAATCATATCCTGGCCGGCGTATCAGATATTGGACTGGCCATTGGCATTGAAAAAATGCTTCCGGATCTGGAAAATCTGGATAAATATCCCGAAATAAAGGCGGCCCTTCCTTACATGGGACTGGCCGCCTTCTGGGCCGGATGCGAACAGGACCGCAAAGACCAGTACATTGAGCATTGGCGACATCAGAAATCGGAAATTCTGGGCATCCCCTACGAAGAAACCACCGTCGGGGGCGATCGCAGTCCCTTCATGGATTACTATGCCGTCAAGGCCCTGCAGGGCATGAAAAAATACGGTTATACCCAGGAACAACTGGCCAGGATCTGCGCCAAAACCCATCATCACAGTACGATGAATCCCAAGGCCCAGTATCAGAAAGATATGACCTGGCAGGAGGTCATGTCGGACAAGCTTGTTACCTATCCCCTGACACGCCCCATGTGCGCTCCCACGGGCGAAGGCTGTGCCGCCGCTATCGTCTGTTCGGAAAGATATCTGAAGGAGCATTCCGCCATCAAAGATCCCCTGCTGATCAGGGCGTCGATATTGATCTCCGGCCGGGACCGGGGCGATTATGATCAGGATATTTCAGGCCGCGGAGCGGAAATTGCCTTTCGTCAGGCCGGGTTGACCCCCAAAGACATCGATCTTCTCGAAGTTCACGATGCCACCACCTTTGGTGAAATCTATCAGACAGCGCAGGCCGGCTTCTGCAAACCAGAGCATGCCGGGGACTATTGCTCATCCGGAGCAACATCCCTTGGGGGTGAGCTTCCCACAAATGTGAGTGGCGGTCTGATTTCGCGTGGCCATCCCGTCGGCTGTACCGGTCTGGCCCAGGTGTATGAGCTCGCCACGCAACTGCGGGGGCGGGCAGGACTGCGTCAGGTGAAAGGCGCCAGAATCGGCATGCATATCAATGGCGGCGGGGTCGTCGGCGTGGAGGAGGCCTCTCTGGGGATTGATATTCTGGAAAAGGCATAGGGGGCAAAAATGGACATTATCCAATATTCGGAGGAACACCGTATCTTCAGGGACACCCTGAGGAAGTATCTGGAGAAGGAAGTCATCCCTCACGTCGAGGAATGGGAAGAAGCGGGCATTGTCCCCCGCACCGCCTGGAAAGGCATGGGTGAACAGGGCTTTCTGGCCATGCACGTCCCGGAGGAATACGGCGGCTTCGGCGCCGACTTTCTGTATTCCGTCATCGTAACGGAAGAGCTTTGCCGAACCAACCATACTGGCCTTGCAGCATCCCTGCACAGCGATATCATCGTGCCTTATATCGAGGCCTTTGGAACCGTAGAACAGAAAAAGAAATATCTGCCGGGGTGCGTCACCGGGGACATCATTACAGCCATTGCCATGACGGAACCCAATACGGGCAGCGATCTGGCCGCCATCAAAACAACCGCTGTGGAAAGGGATGATTTTTTCGTCATCAATGGTCAGAAGACTTTTATCAGCAACGGCATCAACTGCGATCTGGTCATCGTGGCAGCCAAAGATCCGGCGGAGACAAACCCCCATAGTGCCGTTGACCTTTTTCTGGTGGAGGCGGGCACACCGGGATTCGAAAAAGGCAAGCGCATCAAGAAAGTCGGCTGGCACAGTCAGGATACTGCGGAACTCTATTTCACAGACTGCCGGATCCCCCGTACCAATCGCCTGGGAGAAAAAGGTTCGGGATTCCTCAACCTCATGCTGAAACTGCAGCAGGAACGGCTGGTCTGCGCTATTGCCGCGGTGGCCGCTGCGGAATTCATTATGGACCTGACGATCAACTATTGCAAACAGAGAACAGCCTTCGGACGACCGATATCCAAATTTCAACACAGCCAGTTCGAGCTGGTGGAGATGATGACGGAGATCAAACTGGGAAGGACCTTCATCGACAAGCTGATCGTCGATCATATGGAAGGTAAAAATATCGTGGTGGATGTATCCATGGCCAAATACTGGACGACGGACATGGCCTGCCGGATAGCAGACCGCGGTGTCCAGCTTTTTGGCGGCTATGGCTACTGCGAGGAATACCCGATCGCCCGGGCCTGGCGGGATACCAGGGTGCTGAGGATTTTTGCCGGGACCAATGAGATTATGAAAGGAATTGCGGCCCGCTTCATGGGGCTATAGCAACGCTCCGCTTTTCAGGAACAATTGACTCCAAAAAATTCGCACAAGGGGGCGCTGTTTCTTAACTTCAGGATGTCCTTCTGTTTCAAACGGAATGCCATGAATGCCGTTTTTTTTGTGGGCAACAGGCGAGTCACCATACGCTATAGCGCCTCCCCCGCTGTCATCACCAAGGAAAACCCCACCTATTTCACTCACGAGGTGGCCGAGCTCAATTATGACACAGACACCATCTGGAAGCATCCCGAGGAGGACAACCTGTTTCTTCAGCATTTTCACGAGGCGGTCAAGGCCGGTCGCCTGGGTCCGGCCGCCAACGCGTGGTACGCCGATTTCACGGCCATCCTGGCCTCCCTGCGAAAAAATCCCGCGAAATGAAGATGGCTAAAGCTTGAGGGGAAGAAAGAACAGAGGGGATGGTTGATTCAATAATTATTTTTTTACGTATGTCTTCCGGAAAAATAATCGACAACCGGCCCCTTTATTTCCCAAATTATCCTAATTATCCCATAATTTAAACATCTCCAGTTAATGGTTGTGGTATAATCGGTGGCCAATTGGAGGTCTTTGTAGCATGCATGTCCTTTTAATCGCAGCGAATACGGAAAAAATCAATGTCCTGCCGATGCCGTTGGGATTGCATTACGTGGCCGCGGCCACGCAAGATAAAGGACATGATGTCCTGATGCTGGATTTAATGACCCATGCGGATTTCCGCCAATCAATTTCCGAGACGATAAACTCTTTCCGTCCCGACGTGATCGGCATCTCCATCAGAAATATTGACGATCAGGTTATGCATGGCGCGAGATTCCTGCTGGACGATGTCAAAAGCGTTGTTGGTTATTGCCGAAGCGATTCTGCCGCTCCCATTGTTCTGGGCGGTGCGGGCTATAGCATTTTCCCGGAAGCCGTCCTCACCTATCTGGACGCGGACATGGGCATCCAGGGAGAAGGGGAATTGGTTTTTCCCCAATTGCTGGAACGGCTGGAGCGGCGCGCCGATCCGGCGGGATTGCCCAGCCTGTATTTAAAAGGCCGGCGATTGCAGGGCGAGAGGACCTATATCCGGGGGCTTGGTGAATTACCCGCATCCGGTGCTCATCGCTTCTTGTCCGCATACGACCGGAATTTATGGATGCCTTTTCAGACCAGGCGCGGCTGCCCCATGAATTGCAGCTATTGCTCAACGGCCACAATCGAAGGGCGCACCATCCGTAAACGATCTCCCGCGGCGGCCATGGAAGAAATGAAGAATTGTGTGGCGGCCGGATTCCGGCAGTTTTATTTTGTCGATAATACCTTCAATCTGCCTGCGTCCTACGCCAAAGAGATTTGCCGGCGGATCATCGATCAGGGCTTTCGGATTAGTTGGCGGTGCATCTTTTATCCCGGCCATGGTGACGAAGACCTGATCAAGCTTATGGCGGAAGCGGGCTGCTGTGAAATCAGCCTGGGGTTTGAAAGCGGCTGCGAGCGGATACTCACGAACATGAATAAGCGCTTCACACCGGCAGAGGTCCGAAAAACATCCCTGCTGCTGGCAAAACACGGCATCAAGCAGATGGGGTTTTTGATGCTGGGCGGTCCCGGAGAAACCAGGGAATCGGTTCTGGAGAGCCTTGCCTTTGCTGATTCGCTTCCCCTGGACACCGTGAAAGTATCGCAGGGGATCCGCATTTATCCTTACACAACGCTCGCAAAAATTGCCGCCGATGAAGGCAGGATCAGGCACGACGATCAACTCCTCGCGCCGACTTTCTACATGATCCGGGAGATTGAGGATTGGTTGAAGGAAACCGTAAAGGCGCGGTTGGCCGAACGGCCGAATTGGATGGCGTAATAGTGGGGTATTAGATGATTGGAGGTAATCCCAACTATCCCAATTTCTTAACGTCAGACACAAAATGACGAATTAAGTGTTATGTCCCCCGAATTTGCCCTCAATCTTCCTTCGTATCCCTATTTAGCATTACGTACGGGAAGAACTCGTAATTGGTTAGTGGCAGATTGGCGCGGCCAACCGGGTCCACCATGGCCAAAAAACAGACCTCCAGACTCAGTTCCTTGCGTCTCCGAGGCCCATGACCATAGACAACTAATGTTGATCAATTCCGTAACAACACCAATCGTAGATCCAAAAGAGCATCCTGAATAGCGCCTTTTATTGGCGTCATACAACCCTGCCAACTCATTTAGTGTCGGCATGCGCCAATCCTTATAACCGCCCATTCTATAGGTTTCACAGTAGTTCTTTGCGTTATGCCAGTTAATGTCCGCGCCGTTATCCTTGGCAGCCCACATCAGATTGGTCCGTGTATCGACAACGGTTCCATCCTCATAAGCGATAAACCAACCGTCCTTTTGGACTTCTTTTACTTTGTTTTTTTTGTCACTTTCTCCAACCTGAATTTTGCCGATCAAGACGACTTGATAAGTCCCATCAGCCAGGTAGCCAATATCGATGATTTGAAATCCGGGTAATAGAATGGCCTTGGAGCTGGATTCTATGGCATCATACTTTAACTGAAAATTGACAACTTTTGTGATGGATTCTATGGATGCACCTGATTGCTCAATTGCCTGAAGCTTGGCATTCATAACCGCTTCTCTGTAATCCTGTTGCCTGCTCGTCTTTATCCCATCATCTACGCCCTTGATATTTACATCTATGACTTCAGCGGGTGTTACCGATGCAATAGAAAATAAAAACAGAAAAACGAAAGATGCGATTTTCATAATGGACATAGTGAGACACCTTAAATTGTTAAGTATCTTTCAAATAGCTGATTGACATTTGCATAGAATCCAATGGGACGCCTTTGGCCTCTATAACGTTCTAAAATTCCACTCCGACGCCAGCCTTTATTCCGAATGTGCTGAAGGTGTTTCTTTCCATTTTGTCAATTAAACCGGAGCCGCCCGCCTCATTGAAATTATCGCTCTTGCCCGCATCGATATATTTATAAAACGGCGTGGCAAAAACCATCAATCCAAAGGCTCTGTCCTTCTTGGGAATAATGCTGAAAGTTATCGGGAGTTGAATCCTTGCACCCATCCCGACAGGTTCGTCAAAAGAATTACTATGGACGGTTGTTGCATATGAATATTTGCCGGCGAAGGGAAGCAGAACGGCGACATCCAGCGCAATAGACCATCTGGGCTCAACGTAGCCGAATATGGCTCCGGCAGACGCATAGGGGGTATGGTACTTTTCCGTTAATTGCGAATTTGTTTTGCACGTTAACTTCCAGTCGAGATATCCAATCCCGCCATAGGGTGTAATGGCAAAGTTGCCACGCTTGAACACGCGGTAGCCAATATTGAGTTCCGTGCTCCAATCATGCCCATCGTAATAAAGCGGGTCCGGATTAATATCTTCTTCCTTAACGTCCGGAAGAATGTTGTAATCAAGAGTAGCCCGCAGGAAGATGGGTGTGGAGTCGCCCTCATACCGAACATCTAGGGAGGGGCCATGCTTAATCCCGGTATGCGTCCATTCCCAGGCATATGCCCCTTCTTCATTCAGTTTATTCTCTGTCTGCCCGATGGAGTAGCCGAAAAAGATTTTGACACTGGCTTCGGCCCATGTCGCTGCCGTTGCCACCACGATAAGAACGAGCATCATCACCAATCCAAATTTCTTTTTCATTCCAAGGTCTCCTTTAATATTATCAAAATGATCATTCCCGAATGGACTTCTTGCTGATTTAATAAAACGATCATGATCTAAAATCAAGTCAATTAGTTGCCTCTGAAATCACTCTTTTCTAAAAGCACGGGCAATTCATTCCGGGAGCAGAGGGACGCTGTTACGCAAATCTTCAATCGCCGGAATGCCACAGCTGGAAAGGGTTTTAAGCTATCATAAATGAGAAAGTTAATAATTTAACAGCGTCCCTCTGTTCTCTCATACGGGGAAAATCAACGAAGCTTGAGAAATTCATTTCAAAATGTTACCGGTTGTGCAGGCATTGTTTATTGAGACCAATCCAATTCCAGTCAAAGAAGCCCTGACGATGATGGGGCTCCCATCCGGCAAACTTCGTTTGCCGTTGGTGGCTCTCAGGCCTGAGAATCATAAAATCTTGCGCAATACCCTGCTTCAGTTCGGACTTATAAGGGGCTGACAGGGATTGTATTTCCTGTATCTTGAGCCGCTTCATTTTATATGGAGCGGCTCATCTATTTCATCCCGAAATCTTCATTTTTCAAGCGAATTAAGTGTTATGTCCCCCGAATTGCCCCCTGGACACCGTGAAAGTATCGCAGGGGATCCGCATTTATCCTTACACAACACTCGCAATAATTGCCGCAGATGAAGGCAGGATCAGGCACGACGATCAACTCCTCGCGCCGACTTTCTATATGATCCGGGAGATTGAGGATTGGTTGAAGGAAACCGTAAAGGCGCGGTTGGCCGAACGGCCGAATTGGATGGCGTAATGGTGGGGTATTAGATGATTGGAGGTAATCCCAATTTCTTAACGTCAGTGCACAAAATGACGAATTAAGAGTTATGTCCCCCGAATTTGCCGATCGAACCCTTCGGCACGGTCTTGGGAGTAGGCGTGGTGCCATATCCGAGATCCCATCTGCCGTATATGGAAAGTGGTTCGTTCGGGTCGGTGTAGGTAATAAGCGCTTTTGCCGATACGATATCCGCAACGCTGTTTATCCCGACGGTGGGATTGAGGAACTGCACTTTTCTGGCAGGCCTGGAATCCAACGCGTTCAGATCGTTTCTTATCTGTGTCGAGGCG
>CAIVDK010000423.1 GCA_903904655.1 uncultured delta proteobacterium
GTGACGATCAGGACGATCAGGACGCTTCCCCGGGCGCGCAAAATTCCCGACCGAAGCGATCTCGCCCCGCGCCGGACGGCCGAGAACAGCATCACGGTAAAGATAAGCGAAATCATGATGATAAAGAGAATAGCCAGTGGCGCATAGACCAGAAAAAAGGTCAAGGCGACAATCGGGGCAAGCAGGCCTCTGACGGCTCCCATTGCGAGGGGCCGGTTGCGGATCAGATCCGCCGCCGCCGGACCATGTGCATAATACTGTTCCACGAGCCATCTCCCCCCCCGCCAGGAGAGAAGATACCTGTCGCGAAAGTCCCGCAGGATCTGGACCATCGGGTGTCCCGGGTCCCCGTAGGCCGCCGTCGCGATAAAACAGCCGGTTCCATAGCTCGGGGCCGAAGGCGGCGGCACGCTGGGGGCCGCGCCTCCCTGGTTCTTGTTGTTCCGGGGCGCCACGCGGTTGACGAAGGTCAGGACGCTGCCGTCCGCCCTGTTGATCTGCAGGTTGATGTCGATGGCCGTGAGCGTGGTGATGTCGTTCGTGGCCGGCCAGGTTGAAGCCGTCACAACGGCTCCGGATGAGGGGTCGAGGGAGTAGTAGGTCAGTGTGAAGGCGCTGATGTTGTCGATCAGAATATCCCCGCCGGCCAGGGTGTCCGCTCCGAAAGCCATCTTCACCGCCCCGTTGTCGAGCCCTATGGTTCTGTTTCCGTTGCTGTTGTTAATGGGCAGGGCCGTTGCCGTCGCATCGGAGGGGATGTTGATCATCTCTATGATTTCCCTCGTGATCCGCGACATGGCCAATTGGGACTGTTGGGTCACCGTGGCGTTTTCACGCGTCGTCGAGTACCCCTGAACGACTTGAACAATCGCCATCCCGCCCATGGAAACCAGGATCCCCAACAGGATCAGGGAGACGATGACCTCGATGAGCGTGAAACCCGCTTGCGATCCGATGATGCGACCGTTCAAGATCGGGAAGCGTCTTTGCGTCCCCTTCGGGATCGGCGTCGTTGTTCTGAAAGATTCCGGTGTAAACATCATCCTACTCCGTAAAAAGGGCGGTGACCGACAGGGTCCGGTACTGGAGTGTGACCTTGAGGACCTTGCCGGCGTTGTCCGTCTGTTCCGTAACGTTGGCGCCGGAAGGAAATGAGATACGATGATTGTCAATAACGGTGTACGGGTGGGACCCGTCGGCATAGCGCGTTTGCGACGTCCCTTCCGCTCCGACGTTGGCCATGAATGTGGTCAGAGGGCTCGCCGATGTGGCCATCAGGTATTTGTAATCGGCGCCCATGTTCTCCACGATCTGGTTCAGGTAGGCGCCGTTCTGCGCGAGGAGAACGGGATTGGCGCTCTGCACCACGGTCGATCCCATAAAGGAGACCAGCATGACGCCGAGGATGGACGCCACGATCAGGGAGACGATAATCTCGATGAGCGTGAAGCCCCTGCCGTCTTTCATTCTGATGCGAAAACATTTGCGCTGCATGCATTTCCCCCGGTGAATGTCTATGGGATGAACCCCGTGTTTTTCGTGACGGTAATGTTTCCGCCGCTGGTCGCGATCGTGACCGTCGTTGCCCCCGGACTGCCATAGGCGTCGAATGTGATGCGCAGGGGGGCCGACGTGATGGTCAGGGTGGATTTTTTTGTCGTCAGATTGACGGTCGCAATGTCTTCACCAAGAATCTGGACCGGGGTCGTCGATCCAACGCCCTGGAAAAGGTAGTAGGTCGTTGAGGAGGCGACGTTGATGCCCCAGGGGTTGCTCGTACTCATCGCCCGGGCCTGCGCCAAACGCAGATGCGCCTTGACGACTTCCATCTGGGAGGAGCGATCGTATGTTGCCGTGTCGAACATCCGGACAGCCACAACGGCAGCAATGATCCCCAGGATCAACAACACAGCGACGATCTCGATCATGGTGAAGCCGGTATTTCCGATAGTCTTTCTATGGGTTTGCTTCATGCATGTTCTCCCCGGCACACCCAGTGGTATAATTTCCTTTTGGAAACTTTAAGATAATTCTATAAATCTGTCAATAGATTGCTGAAAACGGATCCGCGCTCGGAGGACAGAGGGGGTGTCATCACCGGTTATTATTCTTTCCCCGGTTCAAATTGATTTTTGGCCGACCAGAAAGACGGCAGGTGGCGTAGCAGATAAAGAAGGCTTTTGCGGTGCTGCCAGATGCGCTTGCGGAATTTCTTACGCCACGCGGGATCGGAATAAAAGCGTTTGACGTGTTCGTTGTAGAGGTGATCGAGTTTTTCCTTGGATTCAATCCCGCGCGGAATGAAAACAAAGTTCAGACAATTCATCAGCCCCCAGTCTTCTTCAAATGTCCCTTCGTCGCGAATCGTTGCCCACAGCGGCGCGCCGGGGAATGGCGTAAACTTCGCCATGTTCATGTCGTCGAGTCCCAGCGCAATAATAAAATCGGATGTGCGTTTAATCGATTCTTCCGTTTCACCCGGCAGACCCATCATAAACAAGCCCTTGGCCCGCAAGCCTGCCGCCTGAATACGCCGCACGGTATCGCGCACGTCGTCGAGCGACACACCGGACTTGTGGCGAGCCAGCATGTCCGGATCAGCCGATTCAATACCCAGCGACACCATCAGACAACCGGCCTGCCGGAGCATCTTCAATAAATCATCATCCGTGTAACCCACTCGCACGGCGCAGTTGAAGTTCATGCCCAACGGCTGCCGCGCCAGTTTTTCGCATAGGTCCATAATTCGCTTTTTGTTGGCGGTAAAAAGATCATCGTAAATATTGACATGACGCACGCCGAACTTGTCGCGCAGGTATTTCATGTGCTCGTAAATATAGGCCGCCGAGTTGTAACGGAAACCTTTTTGAAAAACGGAACGGTCGCAGTAGGAACATTGATACATGCAGCCGCGCGAGGTAATCATCGTCGCACCGGGCGTCTGGCTATAGCTGAAAAGCGGCAGATGATAGTCATGGGGAAAGCCGGTGAGTTTTTCATAGGCTGGAAACGGCAAATCGTCGAGATTGACAATATGCGCTCTAGGCTGGTTGGCGACAGCAACGCCTGCTTGCCTACGGATCAGACCATGGATAGAGGCGGGATCGACGCCTTCGGCCAGTTCACTCATCGTGACTTCGCCTTCGCCCGCCACAAAGTAATCGAAGGACGGATACGACGCAAGAAGCTTTTCCTTAAGTGCGGAGACATGAACGCCGCCGCACACGGTGACGATATCGGGCTTTCGTTCTTTGATTTTTTGCGCGATATTCGCGGCATCAGGGAATGACGACGTGGTCGTCGAAAATCCGATCATCTGCGGTTGAAACGCAAGAATCGCCTGAACCTGTCGATGAATATCCACCGGTACGCCGGGACCGAGGCAGTCATAAACAAACACCTCATGCCCCTGGCGGAGCAGATAGGCCGCGATGGACAGCATACCCTGCGGCACCATGCGGTTGGCGATGTCCGTGATATCGCGACGGCCTGGAAACCAGTTAGACCCGCGCGGATGAACCAAGACAATGCGTTTTTTTTGTCGAGAAACCACGTTTATTGCTTTCTTTATTATTTCGTCGCCGCCACAGTGTCGTAATACCCAACATTGTCAGTTAATATCCTCCGCCGGCGGAGGTGTCACGAAGTGACGGAGGTGGAATTTGTAGGGACTCCCGCGTGACCTTTAGGTTACGCGAGGTCACAATTATTTCGTCGCCGCAACAATAAGCGCCGGCTTCCCCGAAGCGGAACAATTATAATGAACGAGAAGAGAAGATGGCTGTTTTTGCAGCGCATGGGCCAGGCCAAAAGCGGCGGCCACCGGATGAATGCCGCAAGAAGGCAGATAATCATGCAGACTCAGGCTGTTGTGCCTGCCCATCATCGAATCCACGTTTTTCACGCGGAAACCCGGCAGCAAGAAGCGTTTTTGAGCGTCCGCAATGATTTTACGGTTTGACGAAGAACAAAGGAGATCGTCCAATCTGCGGGAAAAATTTTCACTTTGCAAATATTCGTCCGGGTTAACTCTTTTTGAATTCACGTCCACCGCCCATATTTCACCAATACTTTCAATATCTTGCGAGCCAAGCAAAAGCCAGGAACTGCCTTCGCCGATCGGAAGCGCACGGGAATTGGCATTCGTCACATTCATCCGTTCCCGATACTCCTCAACAGTCGGGGTATAGACATCGCAGCCGCCAACCAGCGCTAGATCGATTTCGCCGCTTTCCAGATAAGTCTGGGCCAGCCACAGGGCCGACTCAAAAGACAACTCCTCGTCGGACAGGGTCAGAATAACCCCTTTGATGTCGCAAAGACGCGCCAGAAAAAAAACGGCGGCATTGCTGACGGAATTGGCAAATTGATTCGGACTGGGAAATCCGCCGTTATGTTTAAACACCTGGCTGATAAAGGGCAATATCTCATCGCCGTTGCCCAATCCCGTCGCCAGAAAGATTCCCGTCTTCTTTCCCTGCAACATCTCGTGCGGAACTTTTTTCAAGCAGGCCGTGGCGCCCGCGCAGACCATCTTAATGAATCGTCCGGCGCGGCGCATCGGCTGCCCGAGAACCCTGACCACCAGATCATCACAATTGAGCGGCATACTCGCTTCGTCCCAGGGCAAATCCTCGTTGGGCGAAAGCGATGGCCCCAGGTAACTGGCCGAGATAACAGGCATGGAAAAACGTTTTTTTTCAGTAGTCATATTTTTTCAATAATGTAGCTGGTGCATGTCGCACCAAACCCGAAATATGTGAATAAATAGGCTCCCTCCGGCGCCGGAATGTTCACCTGCGACGGCGCAAAACCAATTTCCGGATCCATTTCCATGAAACCGAAACAGCGCGGAATCGTCCCCTCTTCCAGACAGGCAAGCCACAGTGCTGTCTCCACCGCGCCCGCGGCGCCCAGCCCATGGCCGATAGCGCCTTTGAGAGAAATCACCGGCGGCAGTCTGTCTCCGAATACCTTGGACAGCCCCCGTCCTTCGGAAAGATCATTGTCTCTTGTTCCCGTACCGTGCGCCTTAACCGCCACAATTTCCGCAGGCGCGATCCCGGCCTGCGTCAAGGTCTGTTGAACAACATTTTTAACCATGTCGCCGTCGGTGCCGGCGGAGGTCAGAGAGCTGTTGTCATTGAACAGGTAACCGCCTTTCATGGCATATCGGCTCTTTGCTGTCGCCGGCGGCGCGCCTTCTTCCAAAATGACACAGGAAGCGGCCTCGCCGATCTGCATGCCGGAACGCCTGTTGCAAAAAGGCCGGCATTGTTCCGCATCATAGAGCAGAAGGCTCGCAAAGCCGTGCAACGTCATATTTAAAAGCGGTTCAAAACCGACGACTATCGCCCGGCGTATTTTCTTCTGCTGCAAAAGCCGTGACGCAAGCACCAGAGCGTGCGAACTGGAAACGCAGGCCATGCTTAGGGTAAAGGTCATGCCGCCGATGCCGAATTTATCCGCGATGAACTGGGTTACTTCGCCCGGTCCCCGGTTGCGGCAGGAAATCGGCGGCGATTCCCTATTCGGGTGGAGACGCACGGACTCGGTAAAATCAAATTCGTTGCGGATGAACAGACCACCGGTGGTGCCGACCAGAAGGGAACTTTCGGCGATTTCGGCTTTCGACAATCCCGCGCGTTCAAATGCTTCGGACACCGAGGCGTCCAGCATTGCCAGAGACTTCGAAAGAGGACTACCTGCAAAAGCGACTTCAAATGCCTTGAAGTCGCTTTTGGTCAGATGGGACGATGTACAAACGCCCGCCGGCGGAACGTGCCCCAAAATAAGATTGCGGGCGGACTCGGCTGCACTCCAACCCAGCGTCGTGACGGCGCCCCAGCCACGAATATGAACGTCTTCGCTTATCACTTTTTAACCTTCGGCGCTTGGATGACAAAATCGGCCAGCGAGTCGAATGACTGCATGGCCTGCGCCGCCGTGGATGCGTTCTTCAGCTCGACGCCAAACGTGAACCGCAGATCCATCGCAATTTCCATTGCATCGAGCGAATCGAGCTTAAGCGGTCCCGGCCCGCCGATGAATGGAACATCGGTCGGCACATCTTCAGGCTTGACGTCCCTGACGTCACACGCCCGGATTACCAGCTCTTTGAGCTTGAAAATCAGATCCTCCCTGGAGGATACGTTTAATTCCTGATAAGCTTGTTCTAAATCCATTGAACTCTCCTTCCCGCTACATAAAAGCAGATTCCTGCAAAAAGTGTCAACACAATTAATTTAGGTAAAATGGCGACCAATGCCGCATCGCGCAGAAAAATATCCAGATACGCCTGATGCGCCCAATACATCGGCGAAATCATCGCCAGCTTTTTCATGACCACCGGCATGAGCACGTGCGGCATCATGATTCCACCAAAAACGCCCATCAATATGGCTCCTGTTGCCGCAAGTGTCGAAGACTGCTCAGGCGTTCGTGCCAGCGCCGCAACAAGCACGCCAAACCCCGTTGTGGCGGCGGCAACAACCATGGTGACCGGCAACATATGCCAGGGATGTTCTCCCAGATGAAAAGAAAAGCTGATCAGATGAGACATCACATAAACACCCACCAGCAACATTAAAACAAATTGGAAAATATTGATCAGATAATATGGAATAATTTTCCCCAGTATAACCAAATTAGTGTTCACCGGATAAGTAAAAAGACGCTGAAGCGTACCATCTTTTTTTTCTTTTAAAAAACCAACAGACATAGGAATGGCAATAAAAAACATCGCGAATATGGCGTACGCTGGAACATTTTGCTGAAGAGGGCTGGGAAATTCTCTGCTGGGTTTTGTTTTCTCAATGAGTAAACCGGCAATCACAGTATCCAGGTTATCTATGCCCATGACCACCTCCACGGTTATGCTGGTTATCAGTGAACGAGTGGCCATTTTGTAACCGGCATCAATCACCGGGTCAAAATACATTTCTACCGGTCTATCTCCTTCATCAAACCCTTTGGGAATCGTAACAATTGCATGCGCCTTGCCGTCCGCGAAAATCTGATCATTGTCCATGCCCCGCGGCCGATCAATATGCTGAATCAGTTTATGGGTCTTTATCTTTTTCGCAAGAAGATTTGCTTGGGGAGAGTTACTTTCGTTTTCAATAACCAGTTGAATTTTCCGTCCGGTCAATTTGTCTGCCCAGACGCCTTCCATGGCCAATGACAGGAATAAAATCAGCGCCACCGGCATTAGGAAAAGAAGCAGGATCGTCTGCCGGTCGCGAAGCAGGATCAGTATTTCTTTTTTGATCAATTCTTTCAGTTGTCGTAGAATCAAGTTATCTTCTCAGCAGAAAATGTGATCATTATTCGTCACGTAACTCCCGTCCCGTCTTTTCGAGGAAGAATTTTTCCAGATTGTCTATGTCGGACATCGGACCGCTGAAAATCATCTCGCCTTTGTCTGCGACCGTCACACTCGAGCATAGGCGCGCGGCCTCTTCCATGATATGCGTGCATAATAAAATCGTCATGCCCTCGGCATTGAGGCCGGTCAGCGTTTCATAAATGTGATTTCGGCTTTGCGGATCAACACCCACCGTTGGCTCATCGAGCAGTAATAATTTGGGCGAGTGTAACAGCGCCACGGCCAGATTCAAACGCCTTTGCATTCCGCCGGAAAACGTCATGACCGTTTCTTCTGCGTGATCTGTCAGGCCGGTCTGTTCCAAAACGATTTTCGAGCGTAAAACAATTTGGTCGTCCGATAGTCCGGCCATTGCGCCGAAGAAACGCAAGTTCTCGCGGGTGGTGAGAGCCGTATAAAGCGATATGGGCTGTGGCGCATAACCAATGGATAAAAGCGCACTGCGATCCGGCATTTTATTGTTGTAGATGAACACGTCGCCCGAATAGCCTCTCAGCTGGCCGGTGATAATCCGCATCAAAGTTGATTTCCCCGCGCCGTTAGGTCCCAGAAGCGCCTGCATCCTGCCATCGGCGACGGTCAGAGAAAAATTTTGCAGCGCGCATCCCTGCGCCCCATCATAGCTGAATGTAATCGAGGAAATATCCAGAGCATTCATGCCTTAAGCGTCCTTGCAATCTTGTCGAGATCACGAAACATTTGTTCTTCGCGCCCCGCACAGATCAGCATCAGGCCGCCCGCCTTTTCGAATGTTTCCTCCGACTGGGCCCGCTGCTTGACGATGCGCGCGGAAACCACAGCAAACTCTCGCCAGATGTCGCCGATAGCGGTCATTTCTTTTGACAATTGCGAAAGTTCAGCGGAGGCGAACAGATCGGCTGCTTCCTGCAGGAAGGCTGCATACATGAAGCGAAACCCCGCCCCGCCTGTGCCGACTTCTTCCTGCATGCGGACAATATTGGCCAGACGCCGGCAGGCCTCTTTAAATCCCAACTTATCCGGGCTGGAAATGGTTTTTTTGGCGAGATAGCGCATTCCTCTGATGCCGACGAATGGAAAAGGAATTCTCAGCATCATGTTGCATGAATCTTTCATGCCTGCAATGCAAGCGGCACGCAGGTCAGGATTGGAGGGTACTGATTTTACATAATACATAAAACCACGCGGTTCCAGGGGTCCGCGCGCGAATCTTGCCCGCTCGAGGTCTTCGGTCAGGCAATCCACCAGATGTTCCAGCACAGGATCGCTCACCCGGAAGCCATTTTCAATCTCGCGCAAAACGACAATATTATGCCCGTTGAATTGAAATCGGAAACGGTTGGGAAAATACGAAAGCCAGTATATGTTGGTCGTCAAACCGACAAGGTGGCCTTCGGAAAGCGCATGGCGCAGATCGTCCATACCTTTTTGCAGATTACGATATTTTTTAGTGAAGATATCTCCTCCCAGACGTTTGGCGACTTTGGTAATCAGCGTCCCCGGCCGGGAACGAAACGTCGAAATCGGCAATCCCACCCACTTGATAAAAGGAAAATAACCAAAAAAGATACCGCTACCGATGCCGAAACCCATGGCTTCTGAAATTTCCAGGCCCTTATCGCGAAGCAGAGCGGAGATCACACCGCTTTCGCAATGCGCAGAATGATGATGAATAAAGGGTTTGCCGCTGACAGTGATTTCTGATGTCATGAAGAAATGTTTACCTTTCTAATTTACTCCGGTACCGTTTTTAATTCGTCTAAGGTGGTCGCCAGCGCTTGGGCGTAGCTGCTCAGCATGGAAGGGTTGAGCCTTGCGAATATCTCGGGGCGAAAATGTCTTTTCAACCGGAACACGGCAATGCCCGCCGTCTTCGCCAGAATTTCGGGATTCATCTGCCGCCGTTCCATGTGATAACAAAGGGGGCTTTTAGCGCCCGAAAGCACCGCTTTTCTTGTTTCTTCGAGTTTTGCCGCCAGTTCCTCCACGGCCAAACCGTTGACGACTTCCTCCGTGCTCCAACCGGTGCTGGACACAACGACATACCGGCCTTCATCGTTGAGCGCGTAACAGGCGCGTTTTTCGCCTTCATAATACGTAATGTCCTGTGGCACTTCGTTTACTTTCATTGCCGGCTCCTACCATCTCGTATATTAATGATGCCTGCTTCTTATACTAAAAAGAACACAGCGCAAAGCGAATTTTGTATCCATATTTAATTATCGTTTTTATTGATATTTTTCCCTAGAAACGGTTCAAAATGATGCCACTCGAAAGGATGCTCCGAAGCGAATCGGGCCAGATCGTCGGCATAAGCCTGGACAGATTCCAGCACCGCTTTTTTTCGATCCGCGCGCGTGGCGGCGAAAACCTTTCGGCCTTTGGAAACTTTGATACAATATTTTCCTATAGACTCCTGATAGACGAAAAAAGTCATCAGCGGCGCACCCGTCATCAGGGCAAATAAATGCGGCATATCCGGCAGACGCGCCTCATGACCCAGAAAGTCGACTGTTACATGCGTCTGCTCACCCCAGAGACGGTCGCCCGTCATCGAAACAATGCCGCCTTCGCGAAGGAAGTTGATACCCTCCAGCAGAGCGAACGGCGATTTTTCTTTTTCATCCGTCGTCACGATTTTGATGCCTTTTTTCGCCAGATTATCTTTTTGAATACGCTCGACCTGCTCCTTGTGCTTGGCGCCCAGAAAGAGCATGATCGGCAGACCTTTCCGGTTGAGCCTTTGTGCCGCGAGTTCCCAATTGCCGATATGCGACATCACCACAATCGCGCCGGTCTTTTTGGCCACCGCTTCATTCAGATGCTCCCAGCCTTCGTGCATGAATTCGGCCTGATCCGCCGCCCAGGGAATGAAACGGTGGATATAGACATCGGTAAAGTTATGAAACTGCTTCCAGGTGCAATAGAGATGATAGAAAAAGCCGCGCCCGGGAAAAAGCGCACGGTAAAATTTCAGACTGTCCGCCACACGCGCCGGGAAAAGGAAAAAATAACCGGTGGCAATACACCACGAAAAGGTTCGGAAAAACCACACCCCCAGCTTTCGGGAAAGATAAAGAGCAATTTTGTAAGTAATTTTTTTCATGTAACTCGAATGATCTCTAAGCAACCAGTCGCGTGTGGACTTCGTTGTTAATTTTTATTCCCATGGCTTTTTCCGTTATTTTCAGATCATAGCTGGTTTGCAGGTTGAGCCAAAACTGCGCGGTTGTCCCCAGATAGCGCGCCAGCCGAAGGGCCGTGTCGGGTGTGATCGCGCGGCGTTCGCGTACAATATCATTGATCCTGGGCGCCGGAACTTTAAGCGCCATCGCCAGCGCATGCGCGCTTAACCCCAGCGGCACAAGAAATTCCTCACGTAATATTTCCCCAGGATGAACGGAACGCATCTTATTTTTAACGGTCGTCATACAGCCTCCTCAATGATAATCGATAATTTCCACATCCATGGCATCGCCGCTCTCGAAGTGAAAACATATTCGCCACTGATCGTTAATGCGGATACTCCAAAAGCCTTTGCGATTAACGCGCAGAGCCTCAAGCCGGTTTCCCGCTGGAGAGCGCAAATCCTCCAACGCACAGGCATTGTCCAACATCTGTAATTTCCTCTCCGCAACGGTTGAAATAGCTTTGAATATTCGAGGGCATTTGCCTTCAAACAACGCCTGCGTGTCCTTGCAGTGAAAAGATTTAATCATGGCGGCATGGTATAACGCCGCGCGTTAAACGTCAAGTGGAAAATCAGATAGTGTGAAATACGATGACCTCATTGCGGTAAATTTTTTGCTGGTTCAAGCGTCCTCCGATTGAACCGGAATGTTTCGGCTCAAGCTGCAACGGCCTATTGCCCAAAGCCGTTTTGCGCGACTTTTGTTAATTTTTTATGGCTAAACCAAATTGGCTGCATTGAAAGCGCAGGACTTTTTCAAAGGCCTCCTGCACTGTCAGTCGTTTTTTTGATTTGGGCAACAGGCCGATTCTGAGGGAACTGAAATATTCCGGAGCAACCAGGATGGCGGCGCCGGCCTGACGCTAAAAACGGTCTGCCTTAAAATGGCAGCTCCTTGCTTGAGATGATATGCGCCCCGTTTTTCTGCAGAGTCTCCAATGCCGCAGCCGCGCTTCCGGCAGGCACATCTACTCCCGCAACCGCGTCCTCAATCACCCATACGTCAAAACCGGCTTCCCGACCGTCCATCGCAGTCGTGGACACGCAATATTCGGTGGCCAAACCGGCGATGTATATCCGACGGATACCGCGGCGGCCCAGCCACTCTTCCAGATCCGTTTCGTGAAAACCGGAATAGTTTTCCTGCTCCGGGTCCTCTCCCAGGCTCACGATCCGGTCGCCGGGATAGATTTTCAAGTCGGAGTGAAACCGCGCGCCCCAGGTGTCTTGCACGCAATGCACAGGCCAGGACTTATCCACCAGATGCGGTTCGCGGGAGAAACTGATGTGATTGACCGGATGCCAGTCGCGCGTGAAAAC